>NZ_JAAGPO010000108.1:0-33760 GCF_017104825.1 Burkholderia sp. Ac-20345
CCGGCCGCCGCGCGTGCGCTGCCGGCGACCCTGCGCGCGGTGCCGCCGCTAGGCGAGCCGGTTGCGCACAAGGAGGTCGCGTTCGGCGAAGAGATGGATATGGACGCGATGATGAAGGGCGGGGCGCATGGCCGCCCGGCGGGCATGCGCTTCACGATCAACGGCGACACCTACGCGCCGCATCGCGCGACGCTGACGAGCCGCCGTGGCGACATCGAGCGCTGGACGATCCGCAACGGCACCGACATGGATCATCCGTTCCACCTGCACGGCACGCAGTTCCAGGTGATCGAGCGCGCGTCGGGCGGTTCGCGCACGAGCGAACCGTTCCGCGCATGGCGCGATACCGTGAACGTGCGCAGCGGCGAAACCGTGACGATTCTCGTCATGCAAGACATGTCCGGCGAACGCATGTTCCATTGCCACATTCTCGAACACGAGGATCTCGGCATGATGGGCACACTGAAGGTCGTGTAACGAAGAGGCGAATGTGTTTCACGCGCCGGATGAGTATCCGATCTGCGTGCGTGACAAGACAATACGTGTTCAATTATCGGGATTGAACGAAAAGGCCGGCCAATCGATAATCGATTGGCCGGCCTCAAATAAAGAAACCCGGCGCAATACCTGCGCCGGGTTTCTTCGTCTGATATCCGGTGCCTTATGCGGCCTGGATGTTCGACGCTTGCTTGCCCTTCGGTCCTTGAACGACGTCAAAGCTCACCTTCTGGCCTTCCTTCAGCGTCTTGAAGCCATTCATGGTGATAGCCGAGAAGTGCGCAAACAGATCCTCACCGCCCTCATCGGGAGTGATGAAACCGAAGCCCTTCGCGTCGTTGAACCACTTAACGATACCAGTTGCCATTTCCTACTTCCCCTGTCACACAGTCGCTGCTACTTACCACGAGCACGCTCGAAAAGCTAAACGACCGGAAAATGCAGCCGTTCCCCCCTCACAAGCTCACCTTCGGCCTCTTTCATTTTGCCAACCGGCAAATTGAAAAAAGTGCCAGCTTGATTGTTGGCGCTCTTTATTGGAGTGTCAAGTGGAATTTTTAGACGTTTAGAGGGACGTTGTAAAGAACCCATTTTCAGGGTTTTTCCGGCTTTGCTTAGCAGCACGCGGCCAAGCGCGAGGTCTTGAAAAGCCGCATAATCGGCTCATATACCAGGCTCGAGTGACACGCGTTCGAGTCGTCCCGGCTTGTGGGATACTGGATACGGATACGACGTTCCGGTGCTGTTCCCCCTGACGGTTCGTGTTCCGCGCCACGCGTGAAAGCCGGCACCGCAGCCGGCTTTCGTATGGCACGAAGAAGATCGCGTGTTCCGGGATTCCGGGGAGGGCGCCGGCCGGTCGGTCGGGTAATGGCAGGATTGCGGGCCTGTCCGAGTTGTTTAGAATGGGTGTATGGCGATTATCCCGGACAAGCAGGACAGCACCGTCCTGGAACGCAAGCAGCAGAAGCTCAAGCCGCCTTCGATGTACAAGGTGGTGCTGCTGAACGACGACTTCACGCCGATGGAATTCGTCGTGATGGTGGTCCAGGAGTATTTCAAGAAGGATCGCGAGACGGCCACGCAGATCATGCTGAAGGTCCATCGCGAAGGGCGAGGGGTTTGTGGGGTCTATACGCGGGACATCGCGTCGACCAAGGTTGAGCAAGTCGTTACCCATGCGCGGCAGGCCGGGCATCCGCTGCAGTGCGTGATGGAGGAAGCATGATTGCCCAGGAATTGGAAGTCAGCCTGCACATGGCGTTCATGGAAGCACGCCAGGCGCGCCATGAGTTCATTACGGTCGAGCATCTGCTGCTGGCCCTGCTGGATAATCCGACGGCAGCCGAGGTGTTGCGCGCGTGCGCGGCAAACATCGAGGACTTGCGTCAGAACCTGCGCAATTTCATCCACGACAACACACCTACCGTCCCGGGTACCGACGATGTCGATACCCAGCCGACGCTCGGTTTCCAGCGCGTGATCCAGCGCGCGATCATGCACGTCCAGTCGACGTCGAACGGCAAGAAGGAAGTCACCGGCGCGAACGTGCTGGTCGCGATCTTCGGCGAGAAGGATTCGCATGCCGTGTACTACCTGCAGCAGCAGGGCGTCACACGCCTCGACGTCGTGAACTTCATTTCGCACGGCATCGCGAAGACGAACAACGGCGAAGCCGCGAAGTCGTCCGACCCGAACGCCGAAAGCGAAGACGCGAATGCGCAGAAGGAAACGCCGCTCGCGCAATTCACGCAGAACCTGAACCAGATGGCAAAGGACGGCCGGATCGATCCACTGATCGGTCGCGAGCCCGAGGTCGAGCGCGTGGTCCAGGTGCTGTGCCGTCGCCGCAAGAACAATCCGCTGCTCGTCGGCGAGGCCGGCGTCGGCAAGACCGCGATCGCGGAAGGGCTCGCCTATCGCATCACGCGCGGCGAAGTGCCGGATATCCTCGCGAACGCGCAGGTCTACTCGCTCGACATGGGCGCGCTGCTTGCGGGTACCAAGTACCGCGGCGATTTCGAGCAACGTCTGAAGACGGTGCTGAAGGAGCTGAAGGAGCGTCCGCACGCGATCCTGTTCATCGACGAGATCCATACGCTGATCGGCGCGGGTGCCGCTTCGGGCGGCACGCTCGATGCGTCGAACCTGCTGAAGCCGGCGCTGTCGTCGGGCGTGCTGAAGTGCATCGGCGCGACGACCTTCACCGAGTATCGCGGCATCTTCGAGAAGGATGCGGCGCTGTCGCGGCGGTTCCAGAAGGTCGACGTGACGGAGCCGACCGTCGAGCAGACGGTCGCGATCCTGCGCGGGCTGAAGTCGCGCTTCGAGGAGCATCACGGCGTCAAGTATTCGTCGGGCGCACTGTCGGCCGCGGCCGAACTGTCGGCGCGCTTCATCACCGACCGCCACTTGCCGGACAAGGCGATCGACGTGATCGACGAAGCGGGCGCCGCTCAGCGCATCCTGCCGAAGTCGAAGCAGAAGAAGACGATCGGCAAGAGCGAGATCGAGGAAATCATCTCGAAGATCGCACGCGTGCCGCCGCAGAGCGTGTCGCAGGACGATCGCAGCAAGCTGCAGACACTCGACCGCGACCTGAAGAGCGTCGTGTTCGGCCAGGATCCGGCGATCGACGCACTCGCGGCCTCGATCAAGATGGCGCGTGCTGGCCTCGGCAAGATGGACAAGCCGATCGGCGCGTTCCTGTTCTCCGGCCCGACGGGCGTCGGCAAGACCGAAGTGGCGCGCCAGCTCGCGTTCACGCTTGGCATCGAGCTGATCCGCTTCGACATGTCGGAATACATGGAGCGTCACGCGGTGAGCCGCCTGATCGGCGCGCCGCCGGGCTACGTCGGGTTCGACCAGGGCGGCCTGCTGACCGAAGCCGTCACGAAGAAGCCGCACTGCGTGCTGCTGCTCGATGAAATCGAGAAGGCGCATCCGGACATCTTCAACGTGCTGCTCCAGGTGATGGATCACGGCACGCTGACGGACAACAACGGCCGCAAGGCGGATTTCCGCAACGTCATCATCATCATGACGACGAACGCGGGCGCCGAGTCGATGCAGAAGGCGACGATCGGCTTCACCACGCGCCGCGAGACGGGCGACGAGATGACCGACATCAAGCGCCTGTTCACGCCGGAGTTCCGCAACCGCCTGGATTCGATCATCAGCTTCCGCTCGCTCGATGAGGAAATCATCATGCGCGTGGTCGACAAGTTCCTGATCCAGCTCGAGGAACAGCTGCACGAGAAGAAGGTCGACGCGCTCTTCACCGACGCGTTGCGCAAGCATCTCGCGAAGCACGGCTTCGACCCGCTGATGGGGGCGCGGCCGATGCAGCGGCTGATCCAGGACACGATCCGGCGTGCGCTGGCCGACGAGCTGCTGTTCGGCAAGCTCGTCAACGGCGGTCACGTGACGGTCGATGTCGACGAAAACGACAAGGTGCTGTTGTCGTTCGACAAGCTGGCGAATCCGCCGCACAAGCCGAACGAAGAGGCTGTCGAAGTCGAGTAAGCGATAATCGGGTAGTTCATGCGAACGGCGCGGGATGTTTTCCGCGCCGTTTCGTTTTATCTGGCGCCGGCGGCGCGATGGTGGTGCAGGGGAGTGGCAACGCAGTGACACAACAACAACGGACGTTCGACGACATCGTCGCGCGCGAACAGGGTTTGCGCCATGCGCTGACGTCTGGGCAGATGGCGATGATCGCGATCGGCGGCGCGATCGGCACGGGGCTGTTCCTCGGCAGCGGGTTCGCGATCGGGCTCGCCGGCCCGAGCGTGCTGGTCTCGTATGCGATCGGCGCGCTGATCGCGCTGCTGCTGATGGGCGCACTCGCGGAAATGACGGTCGCGCATCCGACGGCCGGCTCGTTCGGCGCGTATGCCGAGCACTATGTCGGCCCGCTGGCGGGCTTCCTGGTGCGCTATGCGTACTGGTTCGCGGTCGTGTTCGCGATCGGCACCGAGATCAGCGCGATCGCCGTGTTCATGAAGTACTGGTTCCCGGCCGTGCCCGGCTGGTACTGGGTGATCGGCTTCTCCGCACTGCTGATCGCCGTGAACCTCGCGAGCGTCACGCTGTACGGCACGGTCGAATACGCGTTCTCGCTGCTGAAGATCGCGGCGATCGTCGTGTTCATCGTGCTCGGCGCCTATCTCGTGTGGTCGGCGCCGGCCGCATCGGGCATCGGTTTCGCGAACTACACCGCGCACGGCGGGTTCATGCCGAAGGGGCCGTGGGGTACCTGGGTCGCGGTGATCGTCGCGATCTTCAGCTACATGAGCATCGAAGCCGTCGCGATCGCGGCCGGCGAGGCGCGCGATCCGCAGCACGCGGTCACGCGCGCGTTCCGCTCGACCGTGTTCCGGCTCGTGCTGTTCTACCTGCTGACGCTGTCGCTGATGCTCGCGATCGTGCCGTGGACGCAGGCCGGCACCGACGAAAGCCCGTTCGTGAAGGTGATGGCCGCGACCCACGTGCCGTACGCGGCAGGCGTGATCAACTTCGTGCTGCTGATCGCGGCGCTGTCGGCGATGAACAGCCAGCTTTACGTGACGACTCGGATGATGTTCAGCCTGTCGCGCGCACGGCTCGCGCCCGCGGTGTTCGGCCGGCTTGGCGCCAACGGCGTGCCGCGCGCAGCGCTGTGGATCTCGACGAGCGGTGTCGCGGTCGCGGCCGTGCTGGTCGCGCTGGCACCCGACACGGCGTTCACCGTGATGATGGCGATCGCGATGTTCGGCGCGCTGCTCACGTGGATGATGATCTTCGTCACGCACCTGCGCTTCCGTTCGCAGTATCGCGGCCCCGCGCTCTCATTTCGGATGTGGGGGCACCCGTTCGGCAGCCTGCTCGGCGCGGGCCTCGTCGCGGCGATCCTGTTCACGACCGCGTTCACGCGCGAATTCCGGATGACGATGGTGGTCGGCATCGTGTTTGTCGTGCTGCTGACGCTCGCATACGCGCTGCATTACCGGCACGAACACGCTCGTTGACGGTACCGGTGCGCCCGCTGCGTTTTTCCGCTCGCTAAGGTTCCGTTAAGCCCGCGGCGACTACATTCGATCCTGTCTGCAAGGCAGGCCGGCCCGCGCCGGCCCGCCGCTATCCTGCAAAAAGGGGTTCGAATGAACAAACTGCCCGAAATCACGCTCGCGTTCTGGATCATGAAGATCTGCGCGACGACGCTTGGCGAAACCGGCGGCGACCTGCTGTCGATGACGCTGAACGTCGGCTACGCGGTGAGCTCGATCCTGCTGTTCGGTTTCTTTCTCGTGACGCTGGGCGCACAGCTCAGGACGACGCGTTACCGTCCGGCAATTTACTGGGCCGTGATCGTCGCGACGAGCACGGCCGGCACGACGATGTCCGACTTCATGGACCGCACGCTCGGCCTCGGCTATGCGGCCGGCTCGTCGATCCTCGTCGCGATCCTGCTGGCCATCTTCGCGGTGTGGCGCCTCAGCGGCGAATCGCTGTCGGTCGACCTGATCCGCACGCGCAAGGTCGAGTTGCTGTACTGGATCGCGATCCTGTTCTCGAACACGCTCGGCACCGCGCTCGGCGACTTCCTCGCGGACAGCTCGGGGCTCGGCTTCGGCGGCGGCGCGCTGCTGATCGGCGGGCTGCTCGCGGTGATCGTGCTGGCGCATTACTTCACGCGAATCTCGGGCGTGCTGCTGTTCTGGGCCGCGTTCGTGCTCACGCGTCCGTTCGGCGCGACGGTCGGCGACCTGCTGACGAAGCCGGTTGCGAAGGGCGGCCTCGCGCTTGGGACGGTCGGGTCGTCGGCGGTGCTGCTCGGCGTGCTGGTCGCGATGGTGATCTACGCGATCGTGGTCCAGGCGCGGCAGCGCGACCTGATGCCCGCGCGGATCGCGCAAGCCGTCGAGGAATGACGGCGAAGGAAATGAAAAAGGGGCCGCGAGGCCCCTTTTTTTGTTGTGTCGTTCAGTGACGACCGGTGCTGCCGAAGCCGCCCTCGCCACGATCGCTTTCGGCGAAGTCGTCGACGATGTTGAACTGCGCCTGCACGACCGGCACGATCACGAGCTGGGCGAGCCGCTCGAACGGATTCAGCACGAACTCGGTCTGGCCGCGGTTCCACGTCGAGATCATCAGCTGGCCCTGGTAGTCGGAATCGATCAGGCCGACGAGGTTGCCGAGCACGATGCCGTGCTTGTGGCCGAGGCCCGAGCGCGGCAGGATCAGCGCTGCGTAGCCGGGATCGGCGAGATGGATCGCGAGGCCGGTCGGCACGAGCGTCGTTTCGCCCGGCTGCAGCGTCAGCGGCGCATCGAGGCATGCACGCAGGTCGAGGCCCGCGCTGCCGGTGGTCGCGTAGGCGGGCAGGTAGTCGCGCACGCGCGCGTCGAGAATCTTCAGGTCGAGTTTCATGCGGTCGTCGAGTGGAGCGGGAAGGGCGCGGCGGCGATGGCCGCCGCGCGGGAGATCAGATCAGGCGGTTGTCGGGCAGGCGCTTCGCGATTTCCGCGACGAGCGTGTGCGCGAGTTCGTCCTTCGGTGCGCGCGGCAGGCGCGTGAGGCCGGCGGCCTCGAACAGCACGACTTCGTTGTCGTCGCGGCCGAACGTCAGCGGGCCGAGGTTGCCGACGAGCAGCGGCACGTTCTTGCGCTTGCGCTTCTCGTCGCCGTGCACGTCGAGGTCGCCGCTTTCGGCCGCGAAGCCGACGCAGAACGGCGGATCGGGCAGCGCCGCGACCGACGCGAGGATGTCGGGATTCTCGACGAACGCAAGCGTGGGCACCTTGTGGTCGGCCGTCTTCTTCATCTTGTGCTCGGCCGGCTGGGCGACGCGCCAATCGGCGACGGCAGCCACCGCGATGAAGATGTCTGCATCGGCGACGGCATGCATGACCGCGTCGTACATTTGCTGGGCAGTCTGCACGTCCTGGCGGTAGACGCCCCACGGCGTGTCGAGCGCCACCGGCCCCGCGACGAGATGCACGTCGGCGCCGGCTTGCTGCGCGGCGCGCGCGAGCGCGAAGCCCATCTTGCCGCTCGAGCGGTTCGTGAGGCCGCGCACCGGGTCGAGCGGTTCGAACGTCGGGCCAGCCGTGATCAGCACGCGCCGATGCGCGAGCACCTTCGGCGCGAAATGCGCGACGATCGCTTCATAGATCGCCTCGGGCTCGAGCATCCGGCCGTCGCCGACTTCGCCGCATGCCTGCGCGCCCGAATCCGGGCCGAGCACCGACACGCCGTCCGCGCGCAGTTGCGCGGCGTTGCGCTGCGTGGCCGGGTTCTGCCACATCTGGCGGTTCATTGCGGGAACGACGAGCAGCGGGCAATCGCGCGCGACGCACAGCGTCGACAGCAGGTCGTCCGCGAATCCGTGCGCGAGCTTCGCGAGGAAGTCCGTCGACGCGGGCGCGATCACGATCGCGTCGGCTTCGCGTGACAGGTCGATGTGCGCCATGTTGTTGTCGATGCGCGCGTCCCACTGGCTCGTGTAGACGGGCCGGCCCGACAGCGCCTGCATCGTGACGGGCGTAATGAACTGGGTAGCGGCTTCGGTCATCGCGACTTGGACGGTCGCGCCGGCCTTCGTGAGCAGCCGCGTGAGCTCGGCGATCTTGTAGCAGGCGATGCCGCCCGTCAGGCCGAGAACGAGGTGTTTTCCAGCGAGTTCTGCGTGTGCCAACTCAGGCCTCCAAGGGTCGAACGGAACGGCCGGCGCGAAGCCGGCCGTCGACGCCGAGTATGCGCGCTTAGCGGGAGCCGCGCACGCGACGCAGTTCATCGTAGATCAGCAGCACTGCACCGACCGTGATCGCGGAATCGGCGAGGTTGAACGCCGGGAAGTGCCAGGCGCCGAGATGGAAATCGAGGAAGTCGATCACGTGGCCGTAGACGAGCCGGTCGATCACGTTGCCGAGTGCGCCGCCGAGGATCATTGCGAGCGACAGGCTGAACAGCCGCTGCTGGCCGTGACGCTTCAGCAGGAAGCAGATCACGAGCGTCGCGGCGATGCCGAGCGCGGTGAACGCCCAGCGCTGCCAGCCGCCCGCGGTCGACAGGAAGCCGAACGCGGCGCCCCGGTTGTACACCAGCACGAGGTTGAAGAACGACGTCAGCTCGTGCTGTGCACCGTACACGAACGTTTTCAGGATCGCGATCTTCGACAGCTGGTCGAACAGGATCACGATCAGCGAAATGCCGAGCCAGGGCGCAAGCGCGCCGCTGGCCGGTTTCGACAGGGTTTTCGCCATATTTAAGCAGCGCTCCGGATTTCGCCGTTTTCGAACAGGTTGGAGAAGCAGCGGCCGCACAGCGTCGGATGATCGGCATGCGCGCCGACATCTTCACGGTAGTGCCAGCAGCGCTCGCACTTCTGGTACTTCGACGCGGCCACGTCGACGCTTTCCTGCGCTTCGTCGTCGACCTTGACGACCGTCGCCGCCGACGTGATCAGCACGAACTTCAGATCCTCGCCGAGGCTCGTAAGTGCGTCGTAGCGTGCGCCGCTCGCATGCACGGCGACTTCGGCCTGCAGCGACGAACCGATGCGGTTCGCGGTGCGCGCTTCCTCGAGCGCCTTCGTCACGTTGCCGCGCACATCACGCAGCAGCGCCCACTTCTCGATCAGCGCGGCCGAGCCGGCGACTTCCGGATACGCGTAGTAGGTTTCCGTGTAGATCGTGTCGCTGGCCGGCTGGAACACCTTCCACGCCTCTTCCGCCGTGAACGACAGGAACGGCGCGAGCACGCGCAGCAGGCCGTGCGTCAGGTGGTACAGCGCCGTCTGCGCGGAGCGGCGTGCGCGCGAATCGGCCGCGCTCGTGTACAGGCGGTCCTTCAGCACGTCGAGGTAGAAGCCGCCGAGATCTTCCGAGCAGTACGTCTGCAGCTTCGCGACCACCGGGTGGAATTCGTACTTCTCGTAGTGGCCGAGCAGCTCCGTCTGCAGTTGCTGCGAGAACGCGACCGCGTAACGGTCGATCTCGAGCCATTCGTCGACCGGCACCGCGTGCTGCGCGAAGTCGAAGTCCGACAGGTTCGCGAGCAGGAAGCGCAGCGTGTTGCGGATACGGCGATAGCCTTCCGTCACGCGCTTCAGGATTTCCTCGGAGATCGCGAGCTCGCCCGAGTAGTCGGTCGAGGCGATCCACAGGCGGATGATTTCCGCGCCGAGGCGGTTCGCGACTTCATGCGGATCGATGCCGTTGCCGAGCGACTTGCTCATCTTGCGGCCTTCGCCGTCGACCGTGAAGCCGTGCGTGAGCAGGCCCTTGTACGGCGCGCGGCCGTCGATCATCGACGCCGTGAGCAGCGACGAGTGGAACCAGCCGCGGTGCTGGTCCGAGCCTTCGAGGTAGAGGTCGGCCGGGAACTGCAACTGATCCTTGTGCGAGCCGCGCAGCACGTGCCAGTGCGTCGTGCCCGAATCGAACCACACGTCGAGCGTGTCGCGGTTCTTTTCGTAGAGGTTCGCGTCGTCGCCGATCAGCTCGCGCGGGTCGAGCGTCTGCCATGCTTCGATGCCCGACTGCTCGACGCGCTTCGCGACTTCCTCGAGCAGTTCGAGCGTGCGCGGGTGCAGCTCGCCGGTTTCCTTGTGCACGAAGAACGCCATCGGCACGCCCCACTGACGCTGGCGCGACAGCGTCCAGTCGGGACGGTTCGCGATCATGCTGAACAGGCGCTGCTTGCCCCACGACGGGTAGAACGCGGTCGCGTCGATGCCTTCGAGCGCCGTTTCGCGCAGCGTCTTGCCGTTGTCGCGCGGCGTCACGTCCATGCCGGCGAACCACTGCGACGTCGCGCGGTAGATGATCGCCGTCTTGTGGCGCCAGCAGTGCATGTAGCTGTGCGTGTACTTCTCGCTGCGCAGCAGCGAGCCGGCCGCGTTCAGCGCGTCGACGATCTTCGGGTTCGCGTCCCAGATCGACAGGCCGCCGAACAGCGGCAGCGATTCGATATAGCGGCCGTCGCCCATCACCGGGTTGATGAAGTCCGAGTCGGTCATCCCGTGCGCCTTGCAGGACACGAAGTCTTCGATGCCGTATGCGGGCGACGAGTGCACGACGCCGGTACCCGTGTCGGTCGTCACGTAGTCGCCGAGGTAGACGGGCGCGGTGCGCTTGTAGCCCGGGTGGGCCGACGCGAGCGGGTGGTGGAAGCGCAGGTTCGCGAGCTTCACGCCCGGCGTGGTCGCAACGACGCGGCCCGTCAGCTTGAAGTCGGTCATGCAGGCTTCGACGCGCTCTTCCGCGATGATCAGCAGCCCGCGCTCGGTGTCGACCAGCGCGTAGACGATTTCCGGATGGAGGTTCAGCGCCTGGTTCGCCGGGATCGTCCACGGCGTGGTGGTCCAGATCACGATGCCGCCTTCGGCGCGCGGCAGGGCCGGCAGGCCGAACGCCTGCGCGGTCTTTTCCGGTTCCGCGAACGCGAACATCACGTCGATCGTCGGGTCGGTGCGGTCCTTGTACTCGACTTCCGCTTCCGCGAGCGCCGAGCCGCAGTCGAAGCACCAGTTCACCGGCTTCAGCCCGCGATACACGTAGCCCTTCTCGAGGATCTTGCCGAGCGCGCGGATCTCTTCCGCCTCGTTGACGAAGTTCATCGTCTTGTACGGATTGGCCCAGTCGCCGAGCACGCCGAGACGCTTGAAGCCGACCTTCTGCTTCTCGATCTGCTCGGTCGCGTACGCGCGCGCCTTGCTCATCACTTCGGCTGCCGGCAGCGACTTGCCGAACTGCTTCTCGATCTGGATCTCGATCGGCATCCCGTGGCAATCCCAGCCCGGCACGTACGGCGCGTCGAAGCCGGCCATGTTGCGCGACTTGACGACGATGTCCTTCAGGATCTTGTTGACGGCGTGGCCGAGGTGGATGTCGCCGTTTGCATACGGGGGGCCGTCGTGCAGGATGAATTTCGGACGGCCCGCGCTGGCCGCGCGGATCTTCTCGTAGATGCCGCGCTCCTCCCATTCCTTGACCCACTGCGGCTCGCGCTTGGGCAGGTCGCCGCGCATCGGGAACGGCGTGTCGAGCAGGTTGACCGGATACTTGGCCTGCGGTTTCGAATCGGCTTTCTTGTTGCTCATGATGGGATCGCTATCTAAATCGAGGGACGCACGAGCGTCGTGAATCGGGGATGCGCGCGAGTGGGCGGCGCGAGGGTGCGGCGCCAGGCGCCGCCGTCCGGATCAGCTAATTCGGTCGGTGGCCGACGTCGAGAAGCCCGTGGCGCGGCTGCCCGGCGCACGGTCGCGCTCGATGAAATACGCACGCGCATTCGCGACGTCCAGCGCGATCGCGCGCGACAGCGCCTCGAGATCGTCGAATTTCGCCTCGTCGCGCAGCTTCTTCAGGAATTCGACGCGGATGAGCTTGCCGTACGCGTCTCCGTGCCAGTCGAGCAGGTGGACTTCGAGCAGCACGCGGCCCGAATCGTCGACCGTCGGGCGCAGGCCGAGGCTGGCGACACCCGGCAGCGGGGCGGGGCCGAGGCCGTGCACCTGCACGACGAAGATGCCTGCAAGCGCCGGCCGCTTGTGTGCGATCGGCAGGTTCAGCGTCGGGAAGCCGAGGTCGCGGCCGAGCTTCAGCCCGTGTGCGACGTGGCCGCTGATCGCGTAGCCGTGGCCGAGCGCCTGCGCGGCCGCGTCGAGATCGCCGGCCGCGAGCGCGGCGCGCACGCCGGAGCTCGAGATGCGCGTGCCGTCGCTGCCGGCTACCGTACCCATCTGCTCGACCTCGAAGCCGTACTGTGCGCCGGCCGCCCGCAGCGTGTCGAAGGTGCCCGCGCGTTTCGCGCCGTAGCAGAAATCGTCGCCGACCATCATCCAGCGCGTGTGCAGCCCGTTCACCAGTGTGCGTTCGACGAACGCCTGCGGCGACTGGCTCGCGAACGTGTGGTTGAAATGCTCGACGACCACGCGGTCGACGCCGTGATCGCGCAGCGCCTCGAGCTTGTCGCGCAGCATCGCGATGCGCGGCGGCGCGCCGGCCGGGTTGAAGAATTCACGCGGGTGCGGCTCGAACGTCATCACGCACACGGGCAGGCCGCGCGCGTCCGCTGCCGCGCGCACGCGCGCGAGCAGGGCCTGGTGGCCGCGATGGACACCGTCGAAGTTGCCGATCGTCAGCGCGCACGGGGCGCGGCTCTCGGCGTTGGGCAGGCCGCGGAAGACTTTCACGATAGCGGATGCAGCGTCGGGGAATGGGCGGTGGGATGCCGCAAAGCAGAAGATTATAAACGTTCGGGCGGGTCGGCGGCCGAGAAGGGGGGAAACGCGGGGGCGAATGGTAAAATTCGCGAATGAAAAAACTCGTGATCCTGATTTCCGGTCGCGGCAGCAACATGGAGGCCATCGTCCGCGCGTGCGCGCAGGAACGCTGGCCGGCCGAGATTGCCGCCGTGATCGCCAACCGGCCCGATGCGGCCGGGCTGGCTTTTGCCGCGTCGCACGGGGTGGCGACGGCGGTGGTCGACCACCGGTCGTTCGACGGCCGCGACAGCTTCGACGCGGCGCTCGCCGCCGAGATCGACCGTTTCGCGCCCGATCTCGTTGTCCTCGCCGGCTTCATGCGCATCCTCACTCCTGCATTCGTCAGACGATACGAAGGCCGGCTGCTGAACGTCCATCCGTCGCTGCTGCCGAGCTTCAAGGGCATCCACACGCATCAGCAGGCGCTCGACGCGGGCGTGGCGCTGCATGGCGCAAGCGTGCATTTCGTGATTCCCGAGCTCGACAGCGGCGCGATCGTCGCGCAGGGCGCGGTGCCCGTGCGCGCGGGCGACGACGCGGCCGCGCTCGCGCAGCGCGTGCTGACGGTCGAGCACGTGCTGTATCCGCGTGCGGTGCGCTGGTTCGTCGAGGGGCGTCTGCGCCTCGAGAACGGCCGTGCAGTGGTGGCGCCGGAAGAGGCGCGCTGGATTTTCGCGGATCAACCGCATACCGAAACGAGTGAGGGCGTATGAAGCTGCACGGATTCCTGATCGGCCAGACCGAAACTTTGCTGGCAGAGGTGCTGAAGTTCGCCGGCCCCGCCGACGCGACGACGAGCCGGTTCTTCCGCGCGCACCCGAAGCTCGGGCATGCCGAGCGCGGCGTGATCGCCGAAGCCGTGTTCGCGGTGCTGCGCCGGAAAATGGAGTTTTCGCATCTCGCCGAGAGCGGCACGGGCACGCCGGCGCGGCGCCTCACGCTGCTCGGCCTGATGCAGACGGCCGGCCGTAACGCGCTGAAGCCGTTCCTGTCCGACACCGAGTCCGCGTGGCTCGAGCACGTGTCGAAGATCGACCCGGCGAGCCTGCCGGTGCGCATTCGCACGAACCTGCCCGACTGGATCCACCAGGCGTTGTCGGCCCGTTTCGATGCCGACGAGCTCGCGCAGCTCGCGGCCGCGCTGAACTACCCGGCGCCGCTCGACCTGCGTGCCAATGTGCAGAAGGCCAGCCGTGATCAGGTCATCGACGGGTTGCGCGCGGAAGGCATCGATGCGGGCGCGACGCCGTTTTCGCCGTTCGGCGTGCGCGTGGTCGGCAAGCCGGCGCTGACGCGCCTGCGGCTGTTCGAGGAAGGCGCGATCGAGGTGCAGGACGAAGGCAGCCAGCTGCTGTGCTCGCTGGTCGCGCCGCGCCGCGGCGAGATGGTCGTCGATTTCTGCGCCGGTGCGGGCGGCAAGACGCTCGCGCTGGGCGCGATGATGCGCTCGACCGGGCGCCTCTATGCGTTCGACGTGTCGGAAAAGCGCCTCGCGAAGCTGAAGCCGCGCCTCGCGCGCAGCGGGCTGTCGAACGTGAACCCGGTGCTGATCGACAGCGAACACGATGCGAAGATCAAGCGGCTCGCCGGCAAGATCGACCGCGTGCTGGTCGATGCGCCGTGCAGTGGCCTCGGCACGCTGCGCCGCAATCCGGACCTGAAGTGGCGCCAGTCGCGCACGGCGATCGATGAGCTGACGCCGAAGCAGGCGTCGATCCTCGCGAGCGCCGCGCGTCTCGTGAAGAAGGGCGGCCGGCTCGTCTACGCGACCTGCAGCGTGCTCGACGCCGAGAACGAACGCATCGTCGAGCAGTTCCTTGCCGATCATCCCGAGTTCGTGCTGGTGCCGGCGCAGAAGGTGCTGGAAGACCAGCGCATCGAACTCGAGACGGGCGATTACCTGTCGTTGTGGCCGCATCGTCACGCGACCGACGGCTTCTTCGCCGCAGTGCTCGAACGGCGCGCCGCGCAGTAACGGCTGCCCGGACGGACGATGGAAAATCTGCAGAGCCGCCTGCTGTCGCACCGGCTGGCATCGGTCATTCGTGACTTCCACCAGCCGGTGATGATCTGGCAGGCGGCGATCCTCATCGGCGCGCTGTGCTTTGCGTGGGTGACCGCGCGCTTCGTGCACGACCGCATCGATGCACGCCGCCGGGCGGCCGGCCGCGCGCCGGGCGCGGGCGCGCAAAGCCTGAAGCGCGCGTTGTTCCCGTTGTTCGGCAGCGTGTTCGTCGGCGCCGCGCAGCTCGCGTTCGACCCGTTCATGTCGACGTCGCTGCTGTCGCTCGCGCTCGTGCCGCTGTTCGGCATCGGGCTGATCTACGTGCTGTTCTTCTTTGCGCGGCGCGTGTTCGCGCGCGACGGCCATACGCATGCGTGGCTGTCGATCGTCGAGAAGATCGTGTCGACCGTCGTGTGGGCCGCGATGGTGCTGACCGTGCTCGGCATCCAGCGCGACGTGCTCGGCTGGCTCGACAGCGTGCAGTTCCGTGTCGCCAATGCGCACCTCACGCTGCTGTCGGTGATTTCCGGCGCGCTGTGGGTGTGCGTGACGCTGATGGTCGCGATGTGGCTCGGCTCGGTGCTCGAGGATCGCCTCACGCGCGCGAGCACGCTCGACGCGAACCTGAAGGTCGTGCTGTCGCGGGTCGGCCGCGCGCTGCTCGTGTTCGCGGCGATCCTGATCGGGCTGTCGCTGGTCGGCATCGACGTGACGGTGCTCGGCGTGTTCGGCGGCGCGGTGGGTGTCGGCCTCGGTTTCGGGCTGCAGAAGATCGCCAGCAATTACGTGTCGGGCTTCATCATCCTGCTCGACCGCTCGCTGCGGCTCGGCGACGCGATCAGCGTCGGCGGGCTGCAGGGCGTCGTCACGCAGATCCGCACGCGCTATACGGTCGTGCGCGGCCTCGACGGCAACGAGACGCTGATCCCGAACGAGAAGCTGATCACCGACGTCGTGCAGAACCAGTCGTCGTACCTGACGCGCGGCTACGCGAAGGTCGCGGTGCAGGTCGCGTACACGAGCGATGTCGAGCATGCGCTCACGCTGCTCGCCGATGCGGCGAAAGGCGTGCCGCGCGTGCTGACGGAGCCCACTCCGACCCCGTATCTGGTGAGCTTCGGTGCGGACGGGATCGACCTGGAGCTTGGTTTCTGGATCGAGGATTCGGCGAAAGGCACGTCCGGCGTGCGCTCGACCGTGAACCGCAACATCTGGCGCCTGTTCAGCGAGCACGGGATTTCGATTCCGTTCCCGCAGCGCGAAGTGCGTGTTGTCGGGTTGCCCGACGGCTTTCCTGCCGCTGGCGCGGCGGCCGGCAACGGCGCAGTGGACGGGCACGTACCGGCTGCGTAGCGTACGCCGGTCGCCAATCGTATCGACCCCGCGGTCGGAACCGGATCGCGGGCCTTTCCAAGTCCGCCCATGGACTGCGCTTGTTGCGTCAGGGCAAGAAAATGTTCATTTTTTACAAAGACTTGGAACGGTTGAAGTAAAATTCTGGTCTACACGCGGTATGCTTTCATTTTTCTGACGCTTGGCGCGGGCCGGCGTCGCTCTCATCACAGGTAACTGCCTTGTTGAATTCCCTGCTCGATTTTCTTTCCCACGGGCTCCTGCATTTTTCGTGGTGGCAGGTCGCGCTGTTCGCGCTCGCCGTCACGCACGTCACGATCATCGGCGTGACGGTCTACCTGCATCGTTGCCAGGCGCACCGCGCGCTTGAGCTGCATCCGATCGCGAGCCACTTCTTCCGCCTCTGGCTGTGGATGACGACCGGCATGCTGACGGGCCAGTGGGCCGCGATTCACCGCAAGCACCACGCGAAGTGCGAGACCGAGGAAGATCCGCACAGCCCGCAGACGCGCGGCATCTGGAAGGTGTTCCTCGAGGGCGCCGAGCTGTATCGCGCGGAAGCCAAGAACGAAGAGACGATGCGCAAGTTCGGCCACGGCACGCCGAACGACTGGGTCGAACGCAATGTCTATTCGAAGTACCCGATTCTCGGCATCAGCATGATGATGGTGATCGACGTCGCGCTGTTCGGCGTGATCGGCCTGACCGTGTGGGCCGTGCAGATGGTCTGGATTCCGTTCTGGGCGGCTGGCGTCGTCAACGGCTTCGGTCACTTCTGGGGCTATCGCAACTTCAACTCGGCCGACGCGAGCACGAACCTGTTCCCGTGGGGCATCGTGATCGGCGGCGAAGAGCTGCACAACAACCACCACACGTTCGCGACGTCGGCGAAGCTGTCGAACAAGTGGTACGAGTTCGACATCGGCTGGATGTACATCCGCATCATGTCGGCATTCGGTCTCGCGAAGGTGAAGAAGGTGGCACCGACGCCGCGCCTGAACAAGCCGAAGACGGTGCTCGACCAGGAAACGCTGCAGGCCGTGCTGTCGAACCGCTACGAAGTGATGGCGCGCTACGGCAAGGCCGTGAAGCGTGCGTACCGTCAGGAGCTCGCGCACCTGAAGGAAATCGGCGGCGAGAAGTACCAGATGATGCGCGGCGCGCGCAAGTGGTTCCACAAGGACGCCGACGGCCTCGACGAGCCGCAGAAGAAGCTGCTGCCGGAAATTTTCGCGAACAGCCAGAAGCTGCAAACGTACTTCCAGCTGCGCCAGGATCTCGCTGCGATCTGGGATCGTTCGACCGCATCGCGCGAACAGCTTCTCGCGCAATTGCAGGATTGGTGCCATCGCGCAGAACAAAGCGGCATCAAGGCGCTGCAGGAATTCGCGACGCGCCTGCGCCGCTACGCCTGATTCGAAATCGATTAGAATCTAAGGACGTCAAAAACCCCGCGTTGGCGGGGTTTTTTATTTGGTCCGCCGGTTTTTGAAGGGTGTTCGGCAGGGCCGGATTTGTATGAGGCTTGGGGCAGCGTGGAAGTGTTGTTCCGGGGCGAGATCAGGGGATGGGATCGGAGTTGGCGTTAATGCGCTAACTCGGATCGACCGCGAAGCATGAGGTGGGACTAAGCGCTTAAGCGCTAACTCCCACCGACCGCGAAGCATGGGGTGGGACTAAGCGCTAAAGCGCTAACTCCCACCGACAGGAGATATGGAGATGCAATCGACGATCAAACCCGTCGAGTACGACCGGCCCGTTGCAGCTGGGACCGTGTGCGGCGTGGGGCAGGCATGGGCCAAGGTGCCCGATGCACCGTCCGCCGAAGAGCGGGTCGCGCTGAAGGAGCGCATCAAGGCATTGCTCGTGCGTGAAAAAGCCGTGCTGGTCGCACACTACTACGTCGACGCCGAGTTGCAGGAGCTCGCCGACGAAACCGGCGGTTGTGTCGCCGATTCGCTCGAAATGGCCCGCTTCGGCCGTGACCACGATGCGCAGACGCTGATCGTCGCCGGCGTGCGCTTCATGGGCGAAACCGCGAAGATCCTGAGCCCGAACAAACGAATCCTGATGCCCGACCTCGACGCGACCTGTTCGCTCGACCTCGGCTGCCCCGTAGACGAATTCTCGGCGTTCTGCGACGCGCATCCCGACCGCACCGTCGTCGTCTACGCCAATACCAGCGCCGCCGTGAAGGCGCGCGCGGACTGGATGGTCACGTCGTCGATCGGCCTCGAGATCGTGGCCGACCTGCATGCGCGCGGCGAAAAGATCATCTGGGCGCCGGATCGCCATCTCGGCAGCTACATCCAGAAGAAGACCGGCGCGGACATGCTGCTGTGGCAAGGCTCGTGCCTCGTCCACGACGAATTCAAGGGCATCGAACTCGACTTGCTGCGCGCCGAATATCCGGATGCGAAGGTGCTGGTCCACCCCGAATCGCCGGAAAACGTCGTCGCGCAGGCCGATGTGGTCGGCTCGACCACGCAGCTGATCGACGCGGCGGTCAAGTTCGACGCGACGCACTTCATCGTCGCGACCGATCTCGGCATCCTGCACAAGATGCAGCTTGCTGCACCCGGCAAGACCTTCATCGCCGCGCCGACGGCCGGCAATAGCGCCACCTGCAAGAGCTGCGCGCACTGCCCGTGGATGGCGATGAACGGCCTCGCGAACCTTGCCGACGTGCTCGAACGCGGTCACAACGAGATCTTCGTCGATCCGGCGATCGGCGAGCGCGCACGCCTGCCGATCGATCGGATGCTCGATTTCGCAGCCGCGCACAAGAAGCGCGTGCAGGCGAGCGGCGATCTGCAACGTGACCAGCAACTGTTTGCGAACGTGGGGGCTGCATAATGAAAAGCCCCCACGCTCACATTCGTTCACTGCCCCCCGAGGGGGCGGCCACCTTCCTTGGGGGCGGCCCGGCGGAAGACGGCGCGAGCTCCGCAGTATCCCCGCTGTTCAACATCGTCCGCGAGCAATACGGCGCGGCATTCGACGACGCGATTGCGCGCAACGTGGCCGATGCGATCGCGGAAGACGTCGGCACCGGCGACCAGACCGGGCGGCTCGTACCGGCCGGCGGGCGTCGCCGTGCTCGCATCATCGTGCGCGAGGAAGCCGTGCTGTGCGGTGTGCCCTGGTTCGAGGCCGTGATCGCCCGGATCGATCCGGCGATCGCCGTGCAATGGCGCTATCGCGAAGGCGACCGGATGACGCCCGATTCGGCCGTCTGCGAACTCGAAGGGCCGGCGCGCGCGCTGCTGACCGCCGAGCGCAACGGGCTGAACTTCCTGCAACTGCTGTCGGGCGTCGCGACCGCGACGCGTTGTTACGTCGATCGCGTCGAAGGCACGCGCACGAAGATCCTCGATACGCGCAAGACGCTGCCGGGCCTGCGGCTCGCGCAGAAGTATGCGGTGCGCGTCGGCGGCGGCGAGAACCAGCGTCTCGCGCTGTATGACGGCATCCTGATCAAGGAAAACCACATCGCGGCGGCAGGCGGTGTCGGCGAGGCGCTCGACGCGGCGTTCGCGCTGGAGTCGGGCGTGCCCGTGCAGGTCGAAGTCGAGACGCTTGCGCAACTCGAGACGGCGCTCGCGCATCGCGCGCAGTCGGTGCTGCTCGACAACTTCACGCTCGACATGATGCGTGAAGCGGTGCGCGTGGCGAACGGCAAGGCCGTGCTCGAAGTGTCCGGCGGCGTGAATTTCGATACGGTGCGCGCGTTCGCGGAAACGGGTGTCGACCGCATCTCGATCGGTGCGCTGACGAAGGACGTGCGCGCGACCGACTATTCGATGCGGATCGTCGACTGACCGAACGCCGTCGATCAGACAAAAAAGCCGTTGGCGCGCAAACGCCAACGGCTTTTTTCCTGTGCGGCTGCAGCCGGGAAGGGCGTGCCGGTCAGCGACGCGCGCGCGGCGTGAGCACGCTCGGCAGCGCCTTCGGCAGCGAATTCGGCCAGTCGCGGCTGTAGTGCAGCCCGCGGCTTTCGCGGCGCGAGTGTGCGCTCTTCACGATCAGCGTTGCCACGTCGACGAGGTTGCGCAGTTCGAGCAGGTCGCGCGTCACGCGGAAGTTCGCGTAGTACTCCTGGATCTCGTCGCGCAGCAGCGACAACCGATGCTTCGCGCGTTCGAGGCGCTTGTCGGTGCGCACGATGCCGACGTAGTTCCACATCAGGCGGCGCAGCTCGTCCCAGTTGTGTGCAACGACGACTTCCTCGTCCGCATCCGACACGCGGCTTTCGTCCCACGCGGGCAGCGTGGCCGGTGTTTCGGCGTCGAAGCCGGCTGCCTCGATCGCCTCGGCCGCCGCGCGGCCGATCACGAGACATTCGAGCAGTGAGTTGCTTGCGAGCCGGTTCGCGCCGTGGAGCCCCGTGTACGACGTTTCGCCAACCGCATACAGGCCCGCGAGATCGGTGCGCCCGGCGAGGTCGGTGACGACGCCGCCGCACGTGTAGTGCGCGGCCGGTACGACGGGAATCGGCTCTTTCGCGATGTCGATGCCGAATTCGAGACAGCGCGCGTGGATCGTCGGGAAGTGCTCGCGCAGGAACGCTTCCGGCTGATGGCTGATATCGAGATACACGCAGTCGATCCCGCGCTTCTTGATCTCGAAGTCGATCGCGCGCGCGACGATGTCGCGCGGCGCGAGTTCGGCGCGCGGATCGTGCGCGGGCATGAAGCGCGTGCCGTCGGGCAGCTTCAGCAGGCCGCCTTCGCCGCGCACGGCTTCCGAAATCAGGAACGACTTCGCATACGGATGGAACAGGCAGGTCGGGTGGAACTGGATGAATTCCATGTTCGACACGCGGCAGCCCGCGCGCCACGCCATCGCGATGCCGTCGCCGGTCGCGGTGTCGGGGTTCGTCGTGTACAGGTAGACCTTGCCGGCGCCGCCCGTTGCGAGCACCGTATGCGGCGCTTCGATCGTGATCGTGCGGTCGTTGTCGACGTCGAGCGCATACAGGCCGTGGCAGCGGCGGCCGGGCAGGCCGAGCCGGTCCGACGTGATCAGGTCGATCGCGTGGTGGTTCTCGAAGAACGTGATGTTCGGATGCTGGCGCGCACGCTCGGACAGCGTTGCGAGCACCGCATGGCCGGTCGCGTCGGCCGCGTGGATGATCCGGCGGTGGCTGTGGCCGCCTTCGCGCGTGAGGTGGAAGCCGAGCTCGGCCGCATCGTCCTTCGTGAACGGCACGCCCTGCGAGATCAGCCATTCGATCGCTTCGCGGCCGTGCTCGACGATATAGCGCGTCGCGCCTTCGTCGCATAAGCCGCCACCGGCAACCAGCGTGTCGTCGACATGGTTCTCGATGCTGTCCGCCGAATCGAGGACAGCCGCGATGCCGCCTTGCGCGTTATCGCTCGCGCCCTCCATCATCGACCGTTTCGCGATCAGCGCGACACGTCGCGTGCTGGCCAGGTTGAGTGCGACCGACAGCCCTGCCAGGCCGCTGCCGACGATCGCCACGTCGAATTTCATGCTGCATCTCCATCGTTACGCTTTTGATCTTGTGCGTTCCTGCGGCCGTGGCCGCGGAAAGGGGAGAGCATACCGCGTCGCGCCGGAGCGTGCGCGCAAAACAAAAAGCCCCGCAGGTGCGGGGCTTTTCGGTCGCCGTCAGGCTAGCAGAAACCGGAGATTACTTGATCTTGGTTTCTTTGTATTCCACATGCTTGCGGACGACGGGATCGAACTTCTTGATCGCCATCTTTTCCGGCATGTTGCGCTTGTTCTTCGTGGTCGTGTAGAAGTGACCCGTACCAGCGGTCGACTCAAGCTTGATCTTGTCGCGTGCGCCTTTTGCCATGATTGTGCTCCTTGGGCTTAGGCTTCGCCGCGTGCGCGCAGGTCAGCGAGCACGGAATCGATGCCGTTCTTGTCGATCAGGCGCAGGCCGGCGTTCGAAACGCGCAGGCGCACCCAGCGGTTTTCGCTCTCCACCCAGAACCGGCGGTTTTGCAGGTTCGGCAGGAAGCGGCGCTTCGTCTTGTTGTTGGCGTGGGAAACGTTGTTGCCGCTCATCGGCGCTTTCCCAGTTACTTGGCATACGCGTGCCATGAGAGCACTCCTAATACGCTAAATTCGGGGTTCGATCGCCGGTGAAGGTTCCATCGCACCGCCACGTGATCCATGGCTGCACTCAGAACGCCGAAGCCCTTACAGACAAGGCCCTTCGATGGCTAGAACTGTGGTTGGAAAAAATACAGACGGCGATTCTAGCAGAAAAAGCGCAGGAAAATCAAACCTAATTTCGCATCGCCGTTGCGGCGCCCGGGGGTGGGCTGCCGGGCCACAGTCTACAGCCATCCGGCGCGTGCGAATGAAAAAGTGTCGCCGGTGCCGATCACGACGTGATCGAGCAGCCGCACGTCGACGAGTTCGAGGGCGTCTTTCAGCACTCGGGTCAGGCGGCGGTCTTCCGCGCTCGGCTGCACCGCACCCGACGGATGGTTGTGCGCGACGATCAGCGCCGCAGCGTTGTGTGTCATCGCACGGCGCACGATCTCGCGCGGGTAGACGGCCATGCGCGTCAGCGAGCCGCGCGTGATTTCCTCCATGTCGATCAGGCCGTGGCGCGCGTCGAGGTACACCGCGGCGAACACTTCGTACGGACGCGCGCCGATCTTCAGCCGCAGATAGTCCTCGACCGCGCCTGGCGAATCGATCTGCTGCTTCTCGTGTGCTTTCTCCTTCAGCACGCGCCGCGCGATCTCGGTGACCGCAACCAGCCGCGCGGAGCGCGCGGGGCCGATGCCGGGGTGCGCCTCGAAATCGTCGGCGGTCGCCTCGAGCAGCCCGCGCAACGACTTGAATTGCTTGACCAGTGCGCGGGAGGTGACGAATACATCGTGCCCGGGCTTGCCCGTGCCGAGCAGCAGGGCGATCAGCTCGTCGTCGGTCAGCGCGTCCGGCCCGCGCTCCAGCAATCGCTCGCGCGGGCGTTCGGGCCGCCAGTCGCCCGGACGGCGCTTGCGCCGGCGCATCGGCAGCACACGGCCGGGCGGATCGGCGGGCAGATCGGCGGTGTCGCGGCATTCGACGGGCGACAGGGGCTGGGCAGGGCAGGGTGACAGCATGCTTGAAACTCCATTGGCGGCGGGCGGGTTGCGCGACGTCGTCGCACTTTCCGCCTTGCGCGCTCAGGTGACTTACAATATTGGCTTTGCGCCGGGCCTTTCGGCCGTATCGGGCGCCGACTGAACGAGTAATTCATGAGCCTCATCGATCTATCCGAAGTGAAGCCCGGTTCCCACGTCACGTTGCATTACCGGCTGGCATTGGCCGACGGCGCCGATATCGTCAACACCTTCACCGACAAGCCGGCCACGCTGCTGCTCGGCGCGGGGCAACTGGCGCCGTCGCTGGAACAGATTCTGCTCGGGCTCAGGGTGGGCGACCATTCGACTTTTCAGCTAACGCCCGAACAGGGGTTCGGTCCCCGTAATCCCGACATGCTCCAGCGCGTCACGCTGTCGACGCTGCGCGAGAACGGCATGGTCGGCGACGATTTCACGCCGGGCGAGCTGATCGAGTTCAACGCGCCGGATGGCGGCCGTTACGCGGGGGTGCTGAAGGAAGTCAGCGAGACCTCGGCACTGTTCGACTTCAATCATCCGCTCGCGGGCCAAGCGCTCACGTTCGAAGTGAAAATCATCGGAATCCTGTAATCATGAGCACCACCGATACGCTGTCCGGGCAGACCGTCGCGGCCGACGCCGAAATCCTGCTGGCCCAGCCGCGCGGTTTCTGCGCGGGCGTCGATCGCGCGATCGAGATCGTCGAGCGTGCAATCGCGATGCACGGTGCGCCGATTTACGTCCGTCACGAGATCGTCCACAACAAGTACGTGGTCGAGGATCTGAAGAAGAAAGGCGCGATCTTCGTCGAGGAACTCGAGGAAGTGCCGGCCGGCAATACCGTGATCTTCAGCGCGCATGGCGTGTCGAAGGCCGTGCGCGACGAGGCCGACGTGCGCGGGTTGCGCATTTACGACGCGACCTGCCCGCTCGTCACGAAGGTGCACGTCGAGGTGGCGAAGATGCGCCAGGACGGCGTCGACATCGTCATGATCGGGCACAAGGGCCATCCGGAAGTCGAAGGCACGATGGGGCAGGTCGAGCGCGGCATGCATCTCGTCGAGAGCGTCGAGGACGTGCAGAAGCTCGAGCTCGCCGATCCCGAGCGCATCGCGCTCGTCACGCAGACGACGCTGTCCGTCGACGACGCGGCCGAGATCATCGGGGCGTTGAAGGCCAAGTACCCGAAGATCCGCGAGCCGAAGAAGCAGGACATCTGCTACGCGACGCAGAACCGCCAGGATGCGGTGAAGTTCATGGCGCCGCAGTGCGATGTCGTGATCGTCGTCGGCAGCCCGAACAGCTCGAATTCGAGCCGCCTGCGGGAAGTGGCCGAGAAGCGCGGTGTGGATGCATACATGGTCGATGCGCCCGACCAGATCGATCCGGCATGGGTCGCGGGCAAGCGCCGCATCGGCGTGACGGCCGGCGCGTCCGCGCCGGAAGTGCTCGCCCAGGCCGTGATCGCGCGGCTGCGCGAGCTCGGCGTGCGCAACGTTCGCGCGCTCGACGGCATCGAGGAAAATGTGTCGTTTCCGCTGCCGCGCGGGTTGAACCTGCCGCCCGCTGCCTGATTGCCGCATCGCATCCTCGGAACACCGAAGCGCGCCTCCCGGCGCGCTTTTTTTTGCCCGCCGGAATTGCAATCGCAACCATTATCGGCATGCATGGTGCAACCGGGTTGCTCCACGCGTTCGCAAGCGTCTCTCGAATTTGGTTGCAATGCAGGAAAACCCCATCGAATCAGGATTATTGGCGTCCTATAAATGGAGTTACAATGCGCCCGTTTTCAGGCCTGAATGGCTTTGAAATCGGGTTTTGGCAAGGCGCGGGAGACCACTCAATGCATGTGAAGTTGGCTTACGCCGTGTCCGTCGCCGCACCGGTTGCAATGCTTGCCGGCTGCAGCAAAAAGAGCGACGACGGGGCGGGGAGGGAGGCTGCGGTGTTCGCGGCACCGACGGCCAGCGGCGTGCGCGTCGCCGGAACCGTTCGTGCGGCACCGTTCGTGTGCCGCATCGCGCAATTGGGCAAGGACAAGGAAAACGGGGCACGTTTGGCGATCGAGGAAATCAACGCGCTTGGCCTGGTGAACGGTCAGGCAGCGGGCACGCAGGTTGCAACGCAGGAAGCCGCCGGTCGTGGCACGACAGCAACCGTGCACGCCGATCGACGCATGCCGGCCATGGTGCCCGGCGATGCGGGCAGCGTGCCGATGTCGCCGGCCCCCTTTCAATTCGATTCGACGAAACAGCGCGTTGCCGCGAGCAATGATGTCGCGGCGCGCGGTCTGGTTCGTACGATGGATTCCGACGCAGTCCTGACGAATGTCGGGCACGGCGTTCGCGGTGCCTTGCGAGGTAGCGCGGCACGGAATCCGATCTGCCCGGGTGCGGGGCTTGCCTCGCACCGGGCGGGAAAAGGCACGGATGCCGGGCAACCGGACGATGGCCGTCTCGGCATGCTGCCCCACGACTTCAAGGAGGCCACGAACACCGTCCTCGATGTCGTGACGATTTAGCGACGGGACTCATGACGGCACCGGAACAGTGCGGTGCCGTTTTTGTATCCGCTCCGGCGGCAGGTCCGGCCGTACAGGCCGGGCGGCGCGCGCCGGGACGATCCACCCTTACCGGTATCGACTAGTACCCGCAGTGTCGCCGAGAAGGCGCGATTCCTCGCTTACCCGCGGGGCGCAACGTCCTCCGGCAGCACGGGCCAAGGAGCTTTAAATGGATATTTTCGTCCAGCAGGTTCTCAACGGGCTGGTGCTCGGCAGTGTCTACGCCATCATCGCGTTGGGCTACACGATGGTGTACGGCATTCTCGGCATCATCAACTTCGCGCATGGCGACGTGCTGATGATCGGCGCGATGGTCGCGCTGTCGGCCATCACCGTGCTGCAGAACCATTTCCCCGGACTCGGCAACGTCGCGACGCTGACGATCGGCCTGGGCATCGCCGCAGTCGTCTGTGCATTCGTCGGCTTCACGATCGAACGGGTCGCATACCGGCCGCTGCGTCGCGCACCGCGCCTCGCCCCGCTGATCACCGCGATCGGCGTGTCGATCCTGCTGCAGACCGCCGCGATGATCATCTGGTCGCGCAACCCGCTGCCGTTCCCGCAATTGCTGCCGACCGATCCGATCAACGTGATCAAGGCGACCGACACGACGCCCGGCGCCGTGATCTCGGTCACTGAAATCGTGATCATCGCGGTGGCGTTCATCGTGATGGGTGGCCTGCTCCTGCTCGTGCACAAGACCAAGCTCGGCCGCGCGATGCGCGCGATCGCCGAAAGCCCGAACACCGCAAGCCTGATGGGTGTGAACCCGAACTTCGTGATCTCCGCGACGTTCATGATCGGTTCCGCGCTCGCCGCGCTGGCCGGCGTGATGATTGCATCCGAATACGGCAACGTGCACTTCTACATGGGCTTCATCCCCGGCATGAAGGCATTCACGGCCGCGGTGCTGGGCGGGATCGGCAACCTCGGCGGTGCGATGGTCGGCGGCGTGCTGCTCGGCCTGATCGAGCAGCTCGGGGCCGGCTACATCGGCAACCTCACGGGCGGCGTATTCGGCAGTAACTACCAGGACGTGTTCGCCTTCATCGTGCTGATCATCGTGCTGGTGTTCCGTCCGTCCGGCCTGCTGGGCGAACGTGTCGCGGATCGCGCGTAACGGAAGGGAGCAAACAACATGACATCCATTCAACCGATCGAATCCTCGACGTCGCTCGTCGAAGAGCGCAACACCGCCAAGACCGTCATCATCGGCATCCTGACCGCGGTCTTCGTGATCGCGGCGCCGATCATCATCGGCTCGGCCGGCGGCAACTACTGGGTCCGCGTGCTCGACTTCGCGATGCTGTACGTGATGCTCGCGCTGGGCCTGAACGTGGTGGTCGGCTTCGCCGGCCTACTCGACCTGGGCTATATCGCGTTCTACGCGGTGGGCGCGTACACCGCGGCATTGTTGAGCTCGCCGCACCTGACCTCGCAGTTCGAGTGGATCGCGGCGCTCGCGCCGAACGGGCTGCATGTGCCGTTCCTGATCATCGTGCCGATCGCAATGGCGCTGGCGGCGACCTTCGGGATACTGCTCGGTGCGCCGACGCTGCGCCTGCGCGGCGACTACCTGGCGATCGTGACGCTCGGCTTCGGTGAAATCGTCCGGATCTTCATGAACAACCTCGACCGTCCGGTGAACATCACCAACGGCCCGAAGGGGATCACGGGCATCGATCCGGTGCACGTCGGCGGCTTCAACCTGTCGCAGACGCACTCGCTGTTCGGGATCCAGCTGCCGTCGGTGTACATGTATTACTACCTGTTCGTGCTGTGCTCGCTGCTGGTGATCTGGGTGTGTACGCGTCTGCAGCATTCGCGTATCGGCCGCGCATGGGCGGCGATCCGCGAAGACGAGATCGCGGCGAAGGCGATGGGCATCAACACGCGTAACGTGAAGCTGCTCGCGTTCGCGATGGGCGCGTCGTTCGGCGGCCTGTCGGGCGCGATGTTCGGCTCGTTCCAGGGCTTCGTGTCGCCGGAATCGTTCACGTTCTGGGAATCGATCGTCGTGCTCGCGTGCGTGGTGCTCGGCGGCATGGGCCACATCCCGGGCGTGATCCTGGGTGCAGTGCTGCTCGCGATCTTCCCGGAATTCCTGCGCTCGACGATGAGCCCGCTGCAGCACGCGCTGTTCGGTCATGACATCGTCGATACGGAAGTGATCCGTCAGGCGCTGTACGGCCTCGCGATGGTGGTCATCATGCTGTATCGCTCGGAAGGCCTGTGGCCCGCGCCGAAGCATGAGGACAAGATCGCGAAACTGGCGAAGCGCGCCAGCAAGAAGCCGGTGCGCGCTTAACCTACGGACAAGGGGATACACACATGAGCGACAAACAAATCCGACTGTCCGTGCAGGGCGTGAACAAGCGCTTCGGCGGCCTGCAGGCGCTGTCCGACGTCGGCCTGCAGATCAAGGAAGGCGAGATCTACGGGCTGATCGGCCCGAACGGCGCCGGCAAGACGACCTTCTTCAACGTGATCACGGGCCTCTACACGCCGGACTCCGGCGAGTTCAAGCTCGACGGCACGGAATACAAGCCGACCGCGGTGCATCAGGTCGCGAAGACGGGCATCGCGCGCACGTTCCAGAACATCCGCCTGTTCGGCGGGATGACGGCGCTCGAGAACGTGATGGTGGGCCGCCACGTGCGCACCAAGCACGGGCTGCTCGGCGCGGTGTTCCAGACGCCGGCCGAACGCCAGGAAGAGCGCGAGATCAAGGAACGCGCGATCGAGCTGCTCGAATACGTCGGCGTGCTGCAGTACGCGGACTACACGTCGCGCAACCTGTCGTACGGCCACCAGCGCCGTCTCGAGATCGCGCGTGCGCTGGCCACCGACCCGAAGCTGCTCGCGCTCGACGAGCCGGCGGCCGGGATGAACGCGACCGAGAAGGTCGAACTCACGCGCCTGCTCGACAAGATCCGCTCGGACGGCCGCACGATTCTCCTGATCGAGCACGACGTGAAGCTCGTGATGGGGCTGTGCAACCGGATGACGGTGCTCGATTACGGCAAGGTGATCGCCGAGGGTCTGCCGCAGGACGTGCAGAAGAATCCGAAGGTGATTGAGGCATATCTCGGCGCAGGGGTGCACTGATGGCAGCGGCAATGTTGAAAATCAAGGGCTTGCAGGTCAACTACGGCGGCATCCAGGCCGTCAAGGGCGTTGACATGGAAGTCCGCCAGGGCGAGCTCGTGACGCTGATCGGCGCGAACGGCGCCGGCAAGACCACGACGATGAAGGCGATCACGGGTCTCAAGGCGTATTCGGCCGGCGACATCGAGTACGAGGGCAAGTCGATCAAGGGCATTCCGACGCACGAGCTGCTCAAGCGCGGCCTCGCGATGGTGCCGGAAGGTCGCGGGATCTTCGCGCGGATGTCGATCGTCGAGAACATGCAGATGGGTGCGTACCTGCGCAACGACGGCGAGCAGATCAAGAAGGACGTCGACCGCATGTTCGGCTTCTTCCCGCGTCTGAAGGAGCGTGCGACGCAGCTTGCGGGCACGCTGTCGGGCGGCGAGCAGCAGATGCTGGCGATGTCGCGCGCGATCCTGTCGAAGCCGAAGCTGCTGCTGCTCGACGAGCCGTCGATGGGCCTGTCGCCGATCATGGTCGAGAAGATCTTCGAAGTGGTGCGCGAGATCTCGAAGGAGGGCATCACGGTGCTGCTCGTCGAGCAGAACGCGCGCCTCGCGCTGCAGGCGGCCGACCGTGGCTACGTGATGGATTCGGGCACGGTCACGATGGAAGGCGATGCGAAGCAGATGCTCGACGATCCGAAGGTGCGTGCCGCGTACCTGGGTGAATGAGTGAGTGAATGAGCGGGCCCGGTGGCGCGCGACGGCAGATGCCGGGCGCGTCGCACACGGGCTTTCGAAAGGCTGTCACGGGATGCCGTGACAGCCTTTTTTTCGTGCCATGCAATTCGGGTCGAACTTGTGTGGGGGTGCGTGACTCCATTCGACTGTTGCGCCGCGCACGCGGCGCGGGAGCGATGGAGTGGTTGCCCGCCGCCGGTTGCCCGCAGCCGGTCGCCCGCCGCCGGTCGCCCGCAAACCGACACACGGGCCGTGTAGCATCGACGGCCCATCGGGACACGGAGAGCACGCATGAGTCTGGACTACGGTTTCGTGAAGGCGAAGGTGACATCGGTGGCGAAGCTGAAGGGCTCGCCGCACGGCAGCGAGATCCAGTATCACATCCACCTGACGCTGGCGCTGCCGGGAGGCGACTGGGACGTCGCGATCAACGTCGGCACCAGCGACGCGGACGACCTGCTGAACTACAAGCTCGTCTACGATTTCCACCACCCGATCACGCAGACGCTCGCGGCCGCGGCCGAAGGCTATACGGACCTGACGGGGCAGGCCGCGCTGCCCGCGCTCGACTACATGCGCAGCGACATCCTGAACGAAACGGGCACATGGCGCGCGAGCGCCGTGATGGACGGCACCGAGAATCCGGAGCCGATCCCGTCGCTGCTGCGGCTCGTGAACGCCGCGCAGTCGCAGGGGCTCGACGTCGTCGTGTTCGGCCGCTCGTATGCGGAAGGCAACGGCATCCACGACACGCACATGAACCAGGGTTCGACCGGCGCGAACTACCTGCACCGCGCGGGCGACGACCACAACGATCACAACGACATCTGGCAGGACGGCGCGCTGATCGTGCGCGTGAGCGACACGCAGTGGGCCGCCTATTTCGCCGCGTTCGAGCAGCAGGCCGTGCCGACCGACGCGCTCGGCAATCCGCTGCCGGGCGCGGGGCCGATCACGCGCTGAGATGGCCGGCTGCCGGCCTTCGCTTCATGCGGCCGGCAGCGTCTTGCCGAACGAGATGCGTTCCTCGACGCGATAGCCGAGTGCCGCGTAGAAGCGGCACGCGTCGTCGTTGCCGGGCAGCACCTGCAGGTTGACCTTCAGGCAGCCGCGCGCGGCGAGCGCGCGTTCCGCATGCGCGATCAGTGCGCGGCCGACGCCGAGCCGCCGCGCGTCGTTCGATACGCCGAACGAGTAGAGCCAGCCGCGATGTCCATCGAAACCCGCCATCAGCGTGCCGACCACTCGCGCGCCGCTGGTCGCGACGAAGAACAGTTCCGGCTGCGTCGTGAGCTTCAGCTCGATCGATCGCAGCGGATCGCGGTGCGGCGGCGCACCGGCTTCGTCGTACTGCGGGAACGCGTCGCGCCATACCGCGAGCACGGCATCGGTGTCGGCGCGTTCGAACGGGCGGATTGCGACAGCATCGGCGGCGGCATCCATCGCGGCGGTCTCCTTAGAGCGTGTCGAGAACCGACCGCAGCATCGCCATCATCTGGTCGATCTCTTCGGTCGTCACGTTCAGTGCGGGCATGAAGCGCAGCAGGTTCGGCCGCGCGGCGTTCAGCAGCAGGCCGTCGGGCTGCATGTCGCGCGCCTTCTCGACGATCTGCGGGCCGATGTCCTTGCCGAGCAGCAGCGCGCGCAGCAAGCCTTCGCCGCGTTCGCCTTCGAAGCCGCGCTCTTCCGACAGTTCGAGCAGCCGGCGCTTCAGGTATTCGCTGCGTGCACGCACGCCTTCGAGGAAGCCCGGCGCGACGAGCTGCGAGATCACCGAATAGCCGACCGCCGTCATCAGCGGGTTGCCGTTGTATGTGCCGCCCTGGTCGCCGGCCTCGAACACCGCGAACTCGGCCTTCGACAGCAGCGCGCCGAGCGGGGCGCCGCCGCCGATGCCTTTCGCGAGCGTCATGACGTCCGGCTCGATGCCGGACAGTTCGTACGCGAACAGCGTGCCCGCGCGGCCGCAGCCGCTTTGCACTTCGTCGACGATCAGCAGCAGGTTGTGCTGCTTCGTCAGCGCGCGCAGTGCCTGCATGAATTCGCGCGTTGCCGGAATCACGCCGCCTTCACCCTGGATCGGCTCGAGCATCACCGCGACGGTCTTGTCGGTGATCAGCTTCTCGACCGAGTTGATGTCGTTCAGCTCGGCCTTCGGGAAGCCCGGCACCTGCGGCGCGTAGATCGTGTCCCAGCCCGGCTTGCCGCTGGCCGACATCGTCGCGAGCGTGCGGCCGTGGAAGCTGTGATCGAACGTGATGATCTCGTACGCGCCGTTCTTGAACTTGCGGCCCCACTTGCGCGCGAGCTTGATCGCGCCTTCGTTCGCTTCCGCGCCGCTGTTCGTGAAGAACACCTTGTCGAACACGCTGTGCTGCGTGAGCAGGCCCGCGAGCTTCGCCATCGGCTCGTTGTAGAACGCGGGCGACGGGTTCAGCAGCTTTTCGGCCTGCGTCTTCAGCGCTTCGACGATGCCTTCGTTGCAGTGGCCGAGACTGTTGACGGCCCAGCCCTGGATGAAGTCCAGATAGCGCTTGCCCGAGTGATCGTAGAGCCACGAACCCTTGCCGTGCGTAAACACGATGTCGGGGCGGTTCGTGATGTACATCAGCGAGTCGATCGGATAATCGTTCAAGGGCATGGCAGCAGACTCCAGCGGACGTTGAAAGGGAAACAGGCAATAAAAAAGCCACGGAAGGCCGTGGCTGGTGGGTTCGAACAGCTTGTGCGTAACCGGTGAAGCAGTGTGGGGGTTACGCGCGAGTCCGTGACGAGCCTGCGGCATCCGGGCGGAGCGGCGAGCGGCGACGTCGAAGGGCGGACAGGAAGCAGTTCATGTGCGCAAGCATAAGGCATCCCGCGCCTCACTGTAAACCGCTGCGATGCCACGGATGTGACATCGCAGCGCGCAGAGCTGTACGCAGTGGCGCGGGCCTTAGACCGGATGCGCGAGATCGGCGGCGCTCGTGAACGAGTCCGCGTAGAACTCGTCCGCCGGCAGCGCGTGGTGCTGCGTGAAGTCGCGCTGCGCGGATTCGACCATCACCGGCGCGCCGCACGCGTACACCTGGTGGCCCGACAGATCGGGCAGGTCCTCGATCACCGCGCGATGGACGAAGCCGGTGCGGCCCGTCCACTGGTCGCCGGCGTCCGGCTCGGAGAGCACCGGCACGTACTTGAAGTTCGGGATCTCGCGTGCCCACTGCTCGGCGAGCTCGCCGAGATAGATGTCCTTCTTGCGGCGCGCGCCCCAGTAGAGCGTCATCGGTCGCGTGATGCCCGTGTGCTTCACATGCTCGATGATCGCCTTGATCGGCGCGAAGCCTGTGCCCGACGCGAGCAGTACGATCGGCTTGTCGGAATCCTCGCGCAGGAAGAACGTGCCGAGCGGACCTTCGAAGCGCAGGATGTCGCGCTCCTTCATCGCGCCGAACACGTGGTCGGTGAACTTGCCGCCCGGCATGTGGCGGATGTGCAGCTCGACCGGGCCTTCCTCGTGCGGTGCGTTCGCCATCGAGTAGCTGCGGCGCGAGCCGTCCTTCAGGATGAACTCGACATACTGGCCCGCGAGATACTGCAGGCGTTCGTTGGCGGGCAACTGCAGCTTCACGACCATGACGTCGTCGGCCTTGCGCTCGAGCGCAGCGATCCGGCACGGCAGCTTCTTGACCTGCACGCCGTCGACGCCGGCGATTTCACGCACGTCGATTTCGAGATCGCACTGCGCCTTCGAGCAGCACAGCAGCGCGAGGCCGCGCGTGCGCTCGTCGTTGGACAGGGCCGACGCGGCGTGCGGGCCTTGTTCGATCTGGCCCGACACGATCTGGCCCTTGCAGGAGCCGCATGCGCCGTTCTTGCAGCCGTACGGCAGATGGACGTTCTGGCGCAGCGCGGCCGCCAGCACGGTTTCGTCCGACTCGACCTGGAATTGCCGGCCGCTTTGCTTGAGAGTGACGTTGAATGCCATAGAACCAAACTAGAACAAAATGTGGGGACCGTGCATATCGAGCACGGCAGCTACAATGCAAACCCGTTGCGCGTCGCGCAACGGTGGCTACTGATTTCGCAACCAACATGATCGCGACTCGAATCCTGCGCCGGCCGCGCGCATTGATCGTCGGCTGCGGCGACGTCGGCATGCGCTGCGTCGCGCAATGG
>NZ_JAAGPO010000109.1:0-270 GCF_017104825.1 Burkholderia sp. Ac-20345
GATCTATCGTTGAGATCGCGGTGGGCGCCGTATCATTAAAAAAAAAAAAAAAAGTCGCCAAGGCCTCGTTCGTGCAGTACTCGATCGAACACGTGTTCCTTGTTACCTAGAAGTTTCTCTGCGTTGTGACGGTGGCGTACGACCGGTGCTTCGTGTCTCTCTCAGCAGCGTCCATGTTCTCCGAGTCAGTCGCGCATGTCAGCGATGTGATGACTGCACTGTCTATCTGTAGCCTGCTTATCATGTTGCTGTACTTCTTCTTATAGATGT
>NZ_JAAGPO010000110.1:0-33587 GCF_017104825.1 Burkholderia sp. Ac-20345
TGCCGCGCGATCAGGCTGCGCGGGCCTCGCCGCAAACCGCGGCGGGGACGCTCGTCGCCACCCTCGGCCGAAGCGCCCTGCTCCGGCGCATCGTCGGCACGCGCTGCCTGCACGGCAGGCGCGGACGATTCAATATCGTGGATATCTGTCAAAACAACCTCAAAATGTCAGGTCTCGCGCCCGGCGCGGGCGCGGCAAGAAGTTGGCCGCGATCAGGCGCGACGCTGTTTGGGTTCTGCTTCGTCGTCCGGCAGCGCGTCGGCACCGATGGGTGCACTGGCGCTTCGTACGGCGTCGGCGAGACTGTCGGACGTGTCGTCCAGCATCTCGTCGTCCGCGGGACGGGAACGGGAGGCGTCGGCCTGGCCAGCCTCGCCGGGCATGTCGCCGGCCGCTTCCGCTCCGTCTCCGGCAACCGCTTCGGCAGCCGGCTTGCGATCTTCCTCGCTCCAATCCGCGCGCAGCGGCTCGGGCTGCACACCGGCCGGCACTGCTTCGGCGCCAGCCTGTTCCATTTGTTCCGCGTGCCCGCGATCAGCCTCGAGCGTATCGCGACTCGGGATTTCCTGCGTCGACACGATGTCCGCCGCGGAATCACCCGGCAATTCCGCCGATTGACCGGCGGACGCCTCATCCGATTGCGGCGTGTCGCCCGCTGCGTCATCCGCAACCGGCACGTCCCCGTCGAAATCCATTGCCTGCTGCGCCAGCAGCGCAGCCTCGATGTTCGCGGCCGGCTCCTCGAGCGCAGGCAGATCGTCGAGCGCCTTCAGGCCGAGGTCGTCGAGGAACTGCTTGGTCGTCGCATACAGCGCCGGGCGTCCCGGCACGTCGCGATGACCGATCACTTCGATCCAGCCGCGATCCTCGAGTTGCTTGACCACCTGCGTATTGACCGTCACACCGCGAATCTCTTCGATGTCGCCGCGCGTGACCGGCTGCCGGTACGCGATGATCGCGAGCGTTTCGAGCACCGCTCGCGAATACTTCGGCGGCTTCTCGGGATGCAGGCGATCCAGATAGTGACGCATCGCCGGCTTGCTCTGGAAGCGCCATCCGGTCGCCAGCGCCACCAGTTCGACGCCGCGACCGGACCAATCCTGTTTCAGATCTTCGAGCAACGTGCGGACCGTGTCAGCCGACACGCCGTCGGCAAAGAGCTTGCGCAAATCGCCGAGCTTCAGCGGTTCCTGCGCGCAGATCAAAGCAGTCTCGAGGACGATCTTCGCCTCTTGGGTATTCATGCAGCTAGGCCAGACCCTGTGGTCAAACGAACCGGATCAACAAACAGACGAAAGGAACGGAAGACGCGCTCGCCCGATTCTGATCGGTCATATTGATGGGAGCACGAACCGGGGGCGGCGAACCAACTTCAGGCCAGGCCCAAACCGGACGGAACAGCACGGCTCAACGACGGAACCGCGTGACTGAGCGCCATATTACGCAAAATTGCCCGGTGCGTAAAGATGAGCCGAACGGGCTGCCGCCAGCACACCGAATCCGCTCCGGCCCCGCTTCAGCGGGCAACTGCGCCGCGCGCGAGGAACCGGCGCAGCCGCTCGACGCCCGCGTCGAGTCGCGCCGGATCGCATGCGTAGCACCAACGCACGAACCCTTCCCCCTCCGGGCCGAAAGCGCGCCCGGGCGCAAGGCCGAGCCCCGCATCGCGCACCAGCGCCTTGCAGAACGCCAGGCTGTCGGCCGCGCCCGGCAGGCGCAGGAACACGTACATCGCGCCCGGTGGAGGCGGCACCACCTCGACGCCCGGCAGGGTCCGCAACGCGGCAACCAGGTGATCGCGCGCGTCTCGCAGCGCCGCGACGAACGACCGCACGAACGGCTCGCCATCACGCAGCGCGACCTCACCCGCGGCCTGCACGAAGCCCGGCGCACACGACGTGTTGTATTCGACGAGCTTCGACAGATCGCCCATCACCGCTGCCGGCGCGATGAGCCATCCCAGACGCCAGCCCGTCATCGCCCATGCCTTGGAAAACGAATTCACGACGACGACCCGCTCGTCGCGCGACGCGATGTCGAGGAACGATGGCGCGCCGCCCGCGCCGTCCGTGTCGAAAGCGAGCCGCTCGTACACCTCATCGGCAACCAGCCAGATGCCGTGGCGGCGGCAATGGGCGAGCACGGCTTGCTGGTCGTCGCGCGACATCGTCCAGCCGGTCGGATTGTTCGGCGAATTGATCAGCAGCATCCGCGTATCGGGCGTCAGCGCCGCAAGCAGCCGCCCGACATCGAGCTGCCAGCCCGCATCGCCATAGCCGAGCGGCACGCATTCGACCTGCGCACCAAGGATCTTCGGAATCTCGACGAGATTCGGCCACAGCGGCGTGACCGCGACAACGCGCTCGCCCGGACCGACCAGCATCTGGGCGGCGAGCATCAGCGCGCTCACGCCCGAACTCGTCACGGCCACCGTGTCGGCCGCCGTCGCGCCGTGGCGGGCGCCGACGTAGGCCGCGATCGCGTCGCGCAGCGGCTCGGTACCGAGGTTGTGCGTGTAGAAGGTTGCGCCATCGCGCAGCGCCGCCGCAGCGGCGTCGCGGATGAAGTCCGGCGTCACGCGATCGGATTCGCCGAACCAGAACGGCAGCATGTCCGACACGCCAAAGCCTGCGTTGGCTACTTCCCGGATCAGCGACGGACGCAACGCGTGCACCGCGTCGCGTGCCGCCGGCGCGCCGGTCAACGGAAGAGAATCTGCGGAATGCGCCATCGAGAACCACCATCGAGGACCACGATCCGCGTAGTGTACCGGCCCGCAGGCCGGACCGGCGCGCATCGGCATCGGTGCGCGTCAGTCGAGGTCCTCCGCCCTCGCCGGCATCTGCCGCACGAGTTCCCAGATCGCCTGCGCAGCGGGCGACAACGACCGATCACGGCGGCGCACCAGCTCGACCGTGCGCTCGGTGCGTGGCGTGAGCGGCCGCGCGACGAGCGTCGAGCCGGCAGGTAGCGGCAGCGACAGCCACGGCTGCACGCTCACGCCGACGCCGGCCTCGACGAGCCCGAACACGGTCGCCGAATGCCCGAGCTCCTGCATGACCGTCGCGTTGACGCGATGGGCGGCCAGCGCCGCATCGATCAGCGGACGGCTTCCCGACGCATGATCGAGGAGCACGAGGCGCTCGCCGTCCAGCGCCGTCCAGGGCACCTCGGCACGCGCCGCGAGCGGATGGTCGGCGCGCGCGACCAGGCAGAACGAATCGGTCATCAGCGATTCGCAGACGAGATCGGCCACCGCGAGCGGCCCGATCACGACGCCGAAATCGACCTCGCTCGACTTCACCTTGCGCAACACGTCGCTCTGCACGTCATCGCGCAAACCGAGCGTCACGAACGGGAACTGCCGCTCGCACGACGCAACCACGCGCGGCATCAGCCGGCATGCGATCGTCGGGCTTGCCGCGACGATCACGCGCCCGCGGCGCTGCTCGCCGATCTCGCGAATCTCGCGCAGCGTGTCGTCGAGATCGTCGAGCAGACGCGACACGCTCGCGATCAGGTTCGCGCCGACATCGGTCAGCTGCACGTCGCGCGTCGTGCGGTCGATCAGCTTCAACCCGAGCTCGGCCTCGAGCTCGCGCACGCAGCGGCTGACCGCGGACTGCGTGAGCCCGATCTCGTCGCCCGCACGGCTGAAGCTCTTGAGCCGCGCGACTTCGATGAAGACGCGAAGCTGGCGCAGCGTGACGTTCATTTCCTGACCTCATCAATCTTCGATATCGATGCGCGATTTTAATGCGCGAATCCGGGGTCGATGTGCGAATCAGGCACCTGCCCCACATGTTTCGCTGCGGTGCAATACATCCGCGAACGCACGTGGTGCGGGCGAACTGCACAAGATTGGTGATTGTCCCGATTTGCTGGCGGGTTATTTTGGCGTCTTATACGCCCCTAGCTGACTTAGCCGTTAGCTCGCTGCCAAGCGGCTCTCGAGGGAATTACCTCCGACATGGCACGCTTCGTGCATTACCTGGCGCACAGGGCGCAGGTTTGTCGGACGGAAGAGCAGAAACGCCGCTGCCGGCCAACCGGACGCCCCCACCCGGCACTCGACGATCGAGTGCTTGAAGAGTGCGCGGCGCAGGGCAGCGCACCGGAGTTAGCTTCGCTGAGGTGAGGACATGATGCTGTTCGACGATTTGAGAGATAACGAGTGGGCGCTGGTCGAGGGTCTGTTTTGCTCTGAACCCGCACGGAGTGAGCGGCGCGGCCGCCCCCGCGTGGAAGCCCGCTCGGTGGTGAACGCCGTGCTGTGGGTGCTGTCGACGGGTGAAGGCTGGTCGAAGCTGCCGGGCCGCTATCCGTCGCCGCCGACTTGCCGCCGTCGCTTCGACGAATGGCAGGCGGACGGCACGCTCGCCGAAATCGTGAAGCGACTCGGCACGAGCGGCCGGCAGATCTCCCTGCGCGGGCGCATCGGCGCAAGCGCCGCGAAGCCGCCCGCACCTCCGAGCCGCGACCGGCTGCGCGGCGCCTTCTGGACCAATCCGGAGTCCTGGCGCGCGCCCGTCAAGATGGCGTAACGAATGCTCGATCGGGCGGCTTCGGCCGCCCGGTTTCTTTTTGCGACGCGACCTGTTCGCGACGCCTGCGTTGCCGTCGATTACCGTTGTCGTGCCGCGATACAACTATTTACGAATATTTACAGCAAGCCTGCACTCCCACGCTTACCTTAGCGACATATCAACAGGCCGCGTCGACGGCTTGAAGGGAGCCCCGCCATGAAACCAATGTCACTGCTCGTCGCATGCGGCATTGTCATTTCCCTGGCGTTGTCCGCTCCAGCCCACGCCGACGATCGCACGAAGCCACCCCATCGCCAGCAGGATCACCGGAACAGCCTCCGCCAGCCACCGTCCGCCAACCCGTCGAGCCGGCAGACCGTCCCGCGCGGCGACCTGCGCGGCGACATCGCCAGCAATGCGCGAGCGCGCATCGGCTCGCAGCCGTCGGACGTGCCGCGTCATCCGTAGTCCTGCCAATTTCAGGATTTCGCCAAAGAAAATGCCCGCTGCCGGGAACTGCGCTGCATACGACGAGTCACAACGTTGCCATGAGCACAGCGTGGCAACAGCAAAAGTATCCGGTACGCCCGTATCCTCGCGATACGGGCTTTTTTTTGGGCATCGCCAGTTGTATGGCGATGCGCGCGGCGGGATGATCGGCCGCTACAGGCGGCTTTCGAGAATCGCCACGGCACTCGCTTCGCTCAATGCGTAGTCGGCCATGCGGCGATCGGTCCAGGAAAGTAATTTCTCGTCGCGCTCGAGGCGCGAGAATTCGGCTCGACCGCTTTCGGTCAGCACGGCAATGTCGACCGGTGCGTGGAAGCCCGGCGCGGGAGCCACGGTTTTCTGCCTGACCGTGTCCATCAGCCCGAGTGAACGGAGATACTCGAACACGCCTGGGCGGCGCGCCCACGGTACCTGGCGGTACTGCACTCGTCTCAATGCGTCGAGCACCGCTTCGTTGGAATACGTGGCCATCTCGATTCTTTCTTAAAGTGCAGCGACAATGCGAAGCGGTGCGCCGGGCGGGGTCTCCGCCCGCCGATACCGCCACCGATTCTGGAGGCCGACGTTCGGCGTCGCGTCAGGGCCGGATCGTCAGCCGTCCATAAAAAGACACCATACCCCAATCAAATTGATTCTGTTCGATTCATTTGTACTTCTCTTCATCTGTTTCATGCTCTGCCGCAAGCGGCGGCGAATCATCTCGATCGCCGCCGTTGCGCTGTTCTGGCTGCTCGCGACAGGCTGGCTCGCCGCGCCGCTGATCGCCTGGACCGAGGCGGGCGTCGTACCCGTCGAGCACCCGGACATGCACGGGCGGACCACACTGATTCTCATCGGTGCCGGCACGCGGCGCACCGACACCGGGCTGCGGCCGCCACCTGACGGAGCCGCCCGCATCCACAAGGTCGCGGCGCTCTACCGCACTTGCCGGCAGCAGGCCGAGCGCTGCACCGTGGTGATGTCGGGCGGTGACCCGCAGCATCACGGCGAAACCGAAGCGGCCGTCTACGGGCGCCAACTCGTCGCAGAAGGTATCGCTCCCGCGGACCTCATTCTGGAACCGGATAGCCGCACGACCTACGAAAATGCGAAATTCACTGCGTCTATACTACGCTCACAGTATGACGACGCACGCATTCTCGTCACTTCGTCATACCAGATGCGCCGCGCATTGCTCGATTTCCGCCATTTCGGGATCGATCCTCAGCCCGTTTATGCGAATCGCCGGCGCGCGCAAACGGGCTGGCTGCCGCGCTGGCGCAATGTGGCCAACGCCGAACAGGCGCTGCACGAACTGGCCGGCATCGCGCAGTTCCATGTCTATCGATGGCTCGGATGGTTCTGACCGCGGCGGCGAAAACCGGCGCGGAAATGACTGCTGCGACGACGATGGCAGGCGCGTGACGAAGTGCGCGAAGTGTTGCGCGACTTCAACGGGGCCTTACGTCGCGCCACGATCCGATGCACATTGATCCGTCACTTTTGTTACACTCGACACGCACTCGATTGCAGTCGCCAGACAAAACGGCAACACTCGGGTTCATCACCACTTAGCGGAGGTAAAGCAATGAAGAAGACGTCCCTGGCTATCCTGGTAGCGATGTCGGCGCTGACTGGCGCAGCGTATGCGCAAGAGAGCACGGAAATCAAGACGATTACCGATCCGGCCAAGATCTCCGAGATCGAGCAGCGCGCGCAGGCGCTGCAGCAGCAGCAAGCGGCCGAAGCCGCTCAGCCGGCGGCGCAGGAAGAACATCACCACGGCAAGAAGGCTGCTCACCACAAGGCTGCCGCGAAGAAGGCCGGCAAGAAAGCTGCCAAGGCCGCAGACGCTGCCAGCCAGTAAGTTCGGCGGCACCGCACAAGCGAAAAGCCGAATCCGGGCAACCGGGTTCGGCTTTTTTGGTTGCGGTGCCCGTGCGCTGTGCTAAAGTCGCGCACCGAATTTTTCCACCCGTGCGCACCCCGGTGCGGAGGACAGCATGAGCAACATTCAACTCGACATCGAGTGGACCGAAGCCGCCACTCGCCAGATCAAGCAACTGATGCCCCGCGGCTCGGCCGACGCGTTCCTCGCGCTGCCGCCGATCGAGTGTCTGCCGATGGAGGGCGACGTGCTCTTCCTTGGCCCGCAAGGCAAGCAGGCGCCGTTCATCGTGGCCGAGCGCCAGTATCATCACGACGGCGACGCCGACTGGACGATCATCCTGATCCTCGACGTGCCCAACACGTCGCACTGACGCACACCGCGACCGGACGCGTCCGGTCGCCTCACCCGGCTCAGACGAGCTTCGACAGCACGCGGATTTCGGAACGCTCGATCCAGTTCGCAGCCGCTTCCCGATAAGCGAGAATGTGCGCGGAACGCGCATGCGCAGCCAACGCCTCCTCGCTTTCCCAGCGCTCGACGAATACGAACCGCGCGGGCTCCTTCAGGTCCCGGTGCAAGTCGTACTGCAATGCGCCGGCTTCGTTGCGGGTCGGCTCGACGATCCCTTCGAGCTGGGCACGCAACTTCTCCTCGGCGCCCGGCTTCGCCACGATCAGCGCCACGACTGCAATTTCGGCCATTCCCGCCCCCTTTCATCTGGAAAAGTCCGAGAATACGCGAATCGCGCGTCGGCTGCGTCGGCACGGCACCGCACGACGCCCCCCCCCAAAAAAATAGCCCGCGCTTCAGAGAAGCGCGGGCGAAACCGTCGCCCTACGAGGATAGGCGACGGGGCCATCGAGATCCGCACGCTGGCGCGGATCGTCATCTGTTGCGCCGACGCTTGTCGCGCCGGCATTCGAAGACGTCGATTCCGTTGATCGGGCGCTCGCGGCGCACCCCCGGTATCTGACGCCGTCCTCCCTGTTTCAACGATTCCAACCTATAAAGCAGGTTGCGTGCCAGCCGACACAGGCCGATCACCTTGTTGATTTATAAGGAAATTTTTTAAGTCCGCGACAATGCGGCATGTGTTCTGCCGCCGTAACGCGCGGATGTTACGTAACGTCACGAGGAGGAACCGAACCTCCCGCACCCGTGCGCGCCGGCGAGCGGCCATGAAAAAAGCCCGCCATGTGGCGGGCTTTTCATTGATGCGGAGAAACGTCGAAATCAGCGGAGCTGATTCACGAGCAGCCCCATGATCTGGCGAGCCGCCGACGACGTGTCGGTCGCCCCCGAATCGTCGACGACCGCCACGCGCGTCTGGTCGGCCGTGAGCGCCTTCACGTTGACGCGGTATTGCTTCGCCTGCTTTTCCTTCTTGCCGTGGAACAGCTGACTCCAGAAGCCTTGCTCGGCCGAACTCAGATCCTTCGGATCGACATAGCGCACGAAATACAGGCCCTTCGTACGATCGCGATCGTCGACCGTGAAGTTCGCACGATCGAGCGCGAGACCGACGTGCAGCCACGACCGGTCATACGCCTCGCCGAGCGTGACTTCCGACGGCACGGCGGCGTCGGCCGTATCGTTGCCTTGTGCCGACGTGCGGGAGACGTTTTGCGCGGCAATCGCAGCAGCAGCCTTCGACGATGCGTCGGCGTCGGCCTTCTTGTCCTTTTCCTTCGGTACCGTGTTGTCCTTGATGTTCGCGATCGGCGGCTCGCCGTTCTTCGCGCGCTGCTCGTTCTGTGCGAGCACGGCCATCAACCGCTTCAGGTATTCGGTTTCGAGCGCCGGATCGTTCGGCTTCGGTTCCCACTTGCTCGAATCGTTGTTCGAGCCCGTGATTGCTTCACGCATCCCCTTCTGGCTGATGAACACGTAAGTGCCGCCATTCGGCGCCGAATCGAGACGCGTACGGTACTTGTTGCGTTCGGCCGTCACGTACGAGTTGCCCATCGCCTTCGAGATCACGCTGCGGATCAGGCCGTCGTTGATCTGCGGATGGGTTTCGTTCCAGTCGGTTTCCATCACGCCCTTGTCGCGCTGGTCGACGACGAGCAGGAAGCCCTGCTCCTGCCAGAAGCGGCGAACCTGCGGCCAGACGGCGGCAGGTTGCTTGCCGTCGATCACGAGCCAGCTCTCGGTGCCGTCGCGCTGGATATGCATGCCTGCAACGGCTGGAGCAACGGTGTCCAGCGCAGGCGCCGCCTGCTGGACCTGCTGAAGCGCGGACAGGGAAGTCGCGCCGCCCTGGGGCGGCAGCGAACGCTGATCGGCCGTCTCGTCGAGCATATTGGGCGGCACTGCGAGCGACGCTTCCTTCGATTTCGAATCGCTCTTGTAGTCCACTTTCGTGGGCGACGACGTACCGCAACCGGCGACGAGCGCGCCGGTTGCGAGCACTGCAGCGAACCGCATGGTAAGACGAAGATCAGTCATGTTCGGGGAATCCTCTTCCGCTAAATCACGGCGCTTTCCGTGGATCAACCTTGCATTTTACCGGGGCCGCGCCGCGATGTGCAAAAAAGCGACCGGCAAGAAAAAACCCGCGTCAGCCTGAGCTGACGCGGGTTCTTTATCTGGTCGGGGCGAGAGGATTTGAACCTCCGACCACCTGCACCCCATGCAGGTACGCTACCAGGCTGCGCTACGCCCCGAAAGAAAAAAATTATAACAGACAGTTTTCCGATTTAGAACGGGTCGCATGCATTTTGTGGACATTCTTGTGAAATTTTTTGGCGTGACGGTACCGATGCACGCAACGACGCGCATGCCATGGCGCCCTGCGCACCGGCCACACGGCCTCGCATCACAACGCATTCACCGCTTGCGTGCGACACAGATGACGGTCAGCCCGGCGACGCGATTGAAGCGGAACATCGGCAACTCGATGCGGCAGATCGTCTTGAGCAGGCCATTGACGAACGGATGGTGACGGCGCAATTGCGACGCCGGCTCGCGAGAATGCCGGCGCGCACGCTCGCCCAGCCGCAACGCTGCCGCGAGCGGAAACGTGAGGCCGAAATAATAGGCACCGTGCTCGACGTCGAGCCCCGCGCGACGCACCACGTCCTCGAGACCGCCGAGCGTATATCGGCGCTTGTGCTCGAGAAAATCGTCATGGCCGCTCCAGAGGAACTGGAACGCGGGAACCGTGATCAGGAACCGGCTGCCCGAAGGCGCGCCCTTTACGTACTGCATCAACAGACCGACATCGTCGTCGACGTGTTCAAGCACGTCCATCAGCAACACGAGATCGGCGTCGAATCGATCAACGGATCGCCGAAAGTGGATGGGCTTGCCGGACGCTTCGCCGTCGGTATCGTCGGCGTAGCTCGTATCGACACACCATGCTTCCATCGCCTGCGTACGCTCCAGCAAGTGCTTCGAGAAGAAGCCGGAGCCTGCACCGACATCGAGTATCCGCTTCGCACCCGGCGCCCCCAGGAATCGACGGATCGCACTCGCCTTCGACGCGTAGTACCAGTGATCGCCCACGCCCGCACCCAATACGTCGACTTCCTTGAGATCCATGACGTTTCCCCGTGATGGCTACCGTGCTCTGGTCGATACAGCATTTGTATGCCGATCTTACCTCGCCGCTGCCACCGATCCTACCTGTCGACAACGCGCAGCCGACACCGGCAACCCCCACGCCGCCCTAATCGAAAAGGACGATGGCCGCTTCGCCGCAAATCGCTACCGTGCGATTACCCGGCGCGAGATCGATGCGCACGGGCGACCCGTGCGACTGCATGCCGATCGATCCGGCCCGCCCCGGCTTTGCCGCGTCGCGCGCGATGCAGGAGGCGGCTCCGGTCACCACCGCAGTCGCGACCTCTTGTAACCGTCTGCGACAAAGGGCATTGAATGCATCAGAAAAACGAAATTTCCCGTCGACATTTTCTCCAGCTGGGCGCCGGCACGATAGGCGTGGTGCTGGGGAGCACGTCGCTACTGTCGGCATGCGGAGGCGACTCGATTGCGGTCGCGCCGGTCACGACGCCACGGCTGAGTTCGGTATCGAATTTTCGCGACACGGCCGGGCCGGACGGAACCGGCTACGTGACGACGAGCGGCGCGAAGATGAAGAAAGGCGTGATCTATCGGTCATCCGCGCTCGCGTTGTCCGCCGCCGACGTCGCCACCGTCGGCACGCTCGGCATCAGGCAGGTCTGCGACCTGCGCACGCCCGCCGAGATCAAGACGCAACCGGATGTGCCGCTGGCCGGCGCCACCTGGCAAAACCTCAACGTGCTCGGGGCCACCAGTATCGGTCCGATCCCGACCACCGGCGCCACCGCGACGGCATTCATGTTGAGCATGTACCGCGCGTTCGTCACGTCGGACACCGCGCATGCCAGCTATCACGCGCTCTTCACCGGCTTCGCTGCCTCCGGCGAAAACCTGGTGTTCCACTGCACGGCCGGCAAGGATCGCACGGGCTGGGCGACCGCCATCCTGCACACGATCCTCGGCATCTCCGGGCAGACGATACTCGCCGACTATCTGCTGACCAACACCTATAGCGCATCGGAAATCGCCGCCTCGATCGCCCAGGCGCAAAAAGCCGGCGGCCAAAATGCGGCAGACATGATGACCGCGCTGCAAGGCGCACACACCGACTATCTGCAGGCGGCATTCGATCAGGTCACCGCGTCGTACGGCTCGATGACGTCGTATATCGCGAACGGCCTGCAACTCGACCAGGCCACGCTGAACGCAATCCGTCAGCACATGCTGGTCTGACCGACCCGCGGGCTGCCGCGACGGGGCCGGATCGCATTCGCGCCTCGACCGCCGCGGACGCGGCCCGCCCCATCCGGCGAAACCCGCACCGGCCAAGGCTGGAGCGGGTTTGCCCGGACGCAGCAACATCCGCCGACGACGGGCCGCGCAAACCAAACGACCGTTTGATCCGGCCGCCCGGCCGCCCCGAATCCGTTGTCCCGCAGCCCGCCGGTCCGCCCTCTCCGGGCGCCCGTTGTTTGGTAACGACGCTCTAGCTCGCTATGCCACACTGCACGGCATCGACGCTCGCGCCGTGCAGTGGCGCGCGCCGCCGTCGATCACGACAAGACATGGAGACAGACGATGCGGAATGCGGTCCGGCGCGGCCATCGCTCGCCTTTGGCAATTTTCGACTGGATTTCCGGCCCGCCACGCGTGGCCCGCCCCATCTCGCCCAGGACATCCCGCGTGTTCGGCTGCGGCGTGCTGGCGCTCGCGCTGCTGTGTGCCGGTTGTGCGGAATCGTCCGCGCAGCGTGACGGCAACACGTCGGTCGCGTCGACGAAGATCGAACGCACCAAGGCCGAACGTCTCGCCCGAGAGCAGCAGGTCGCACGCACCGTGCCGTCGCTCGCATCGATCAGCCTCACGCAACCGCGCCCGTTCACGCTGCGCGACTCGGGCCAGAACGGCGCGATGACGTTCCTGCGCGATGTCGATTTCCGCATCGTCAACAACCTCGGCTTCTTCATCCATCAGTTGTCGGCGACGCTCGTACCGACACAGGCCAGCGCGCCGATCGTGTTCGACGATCCGACGAGTTTCGAGATCGACGTGCATGAAGGCACGGTCACGCTCGACGACGCGAAGCTGACCGCCCTCTTCAACACCTACATCTTCGGCTATCGCAACGCGCCGCTGCGCAAGCTCGCCGTGTCGGCCGGCGACGGCGTGATTCACCTGCAAGGCGAGATGCAGCGCGACGGCTGGGTGCCGTTCTCGCTGACGGGCACGCTCGCGATCCGTGACGGCAGCCAGCTCGTGTTCCATCCGACGGGTGTGCGCGTGTCGGGCATCAACGCGCAGCCGGTGATGCGCGCGGCCAACGTGAAGATGGCCGACCTGCTGAAAGTCCAGACGCCGATCGCGCAACTCGCCGGCGACGATCTCGTGATGGCGGTCGACAAGCTGATGCCGCCGCCGCGCCTGAAGCTCACGATCACCGCGCTGCGGGTCACGCCGGCCGGTCTCGACCTGAAGCTCGACGACGGCACGCATGCCGGCTTTGCGATGCCCGCGAACGCGCCGCAGCAAGCGATGGTCATTCGCGGCGGCGATGTGAAGTTCATGCGCTCGATGCCGATGAACGCGGACATCCTGATCGGCCCGGTCGATTCCACGAAGCGCGACCAGACTTTCGTGTTCGACCTGTATCACTATCGCGACCAGGTGTCGGCCGGCTACTTCAATTTCGACGAAAACGGTGCGATGGCGATCCGGATGCCGTCGTACGCGGGCCCGGCCAGCGGCGCGCTGCTCGGCAACGCGGCCGCGCGCCTGAACGACAGCTTCCTCGCCGCGCAGCAGAATGCGCTGCGCGACATACGCCAGCACTGGGAAGCCTCCGCACTCGCGGCGAACATCGCTCAACCCGGCATGCAGAAGGTCGCGATGCGGCGCACGTCGACCACGCCGTTCAACGAACGGCACGTGTCGAACCGCAACCCGACGATCCACTTGCGCAACGTCGACTTCAACCTGTCCGGGGATATCGGCTTTCACGTCGAGGATCTCGACGTGGAACTCGTCTCGAAGCGGCCCGGCGAACCCGTCGATCTCGACGATCCGAACCAGTACGACATCCGCATCCTCGGCGGCACGGTCGTCGAGTCGTGGAAGGCAATGTCCGCGCTCTTCAACAATTATCTGCTCGACTACTCGCCGCGCTCGCTCAACGACCTGCAACTGAGCGCGGACGGCACGAACCTACGCGTCCAGGGTGGCATCAAGCTGTGGAACCACGTGCCCGGCGTCTGGCTGCCGACCGACATGAAGGGCACGCTGTCCGTGCTCGATGACCGGCACCTCGCGTTCAAGCCGTCCCAGGTGTCGGTGCTCGGCATTCCGCAGGCGAAGCTGCTGCGCTCGCTCGGCATCGAGCTCGCTTCGCTGACGCCGTTGCAGCGGCGCGGCGCGGAACTGCGCGGCGACACGCTCGTGCTCGACCAGTACACCGTGTTCCCGCCGCCCATGCTGAACGGCAAGCTCGGACAGGCCACCGTCGAGCGTGACGGGCTGCGCCTCACGTTCCGGCGCGCGGCGGGCGCACCTGCGCCGCAACGGCCGCAGATCGATGCGCCGAGCTACATGTGGATGGAAGGCGGCGACATGAAGATGTTCAACGTACTTGAACTGAACGTGCGCGCGCTGATCCGGAATTCGGCCGAGGCCGGCCCGATGCGTTTCGACCTGTACGGCTACCGCAGCCAGGTCGCACAAGGCTCGGTGCGGATGCTGCCGGACGGCACGCTGGTCGTCGACATGGGGAAAAGGAACCCGCTCGCGTCGCGCTGATGTGCGTGCACGTCACGCATGAAAAAAGCCCGGTGGCACGTTGCCAACCGGGCTTTTCATTTCATCCTTCGCGCTTCGCGCTCAGTCGTGCTTCAGTCCGTCGATCACGTCGAGTAGCGCCTGCCGCAATGCCGTTACGTCGACGGTCGTGCCGGGCTTGCCCGGCGCGCGTGCATCGGTGGCCGGTACCTCCGGCTCGACGGGTGCTGCGACGGCCCGCTCGCCGCCCGGCGAATCGAGCCGGTTGCGCGCGCCGTTGATCGTGAATCCCTGCTCGTACAGCAACTCGCGAATCCGCCGGATCAGCAGTACTTCGTGGTGCTGGTAATACCGACGATTGCCACGCCGCTTCACCGGCCGCAGTTGCGTAAATTCCTGTTCCCAATAACGCAGCACATGAGGCTTGACCCCGCACAGTTCGCTGACTTCACCGATCGTGAAGTAGCGCTTCGCGGGAATCGGAGGCAAGACGACTTTCTCAACCGTAGTGGTCATCGTCGGTTAACCGTCGGTAAAGGGTGCGCGGCGGCCGCGCGGAGACGTCAGCGCGCGGGGCTTACTCCGCGCCGTTTTCGACCAGCGCCTTCAGCTTCTGGCTCGCGTGGAAGGTTACCACCCGGCGGGCCGCGATCGGAATCGCCTCGCCCGTCTTCGGATTGCGGCCCGGACGCTGCGGCTTGTCGCGCAACTGGAAATTGCCGAACCCCGACAGCTTGACGCTCTCGCCGTTTTCGAGCGCGTCGCGGATCACCTCGAAAAACGCCTCGACCATGTCCTTCGCTTCACGCTTGTTCAGCCCGACGCTGTCGAACAGCAGCTCCGCCAGTTCCGCCTTCGTCAGCGTGGGCGTCTCGGTGGACGCCGGCGCCGAAGCGTCGCGGTTCATGGCGCTGCGTTGCGCCGTCAGGAGGGCTTCGAATTCACTCGAGGTCATGTCGTTCATATCTGCCATACAGCGCGTTAAATCAAAACTTACGATCGGAAAAGGCCGCCCGCGAGCGGGCGGACCTCCTCCTTAGCCGCGCAGGCGCGCACCGGCACGAGCCATCCGCTCGACCAGCGTCTGGATCGCCTGATCGACGACCTCATCCTGTAGCGTGCCAGCCGCGTCCTGCAGCGTCACGCGGAAGGCAAGGCTCTTCTCGTGCGCGGCAAGACCACCGGAAGTATTTGATTTTGCACGAAATTCGTCGAAGAGTACAACCTTCTGAACGAATCGGCAGGCCTCTTCGGCAAGCGCCTTCTTCATTTCGTCGAAAAGTGCCTGAACCTCGACCGCCTGATCGACGACAACGGCGATATCGCGACGAACCGGCGGGAATTTCGACACGTCGGTCGGCGCGGGCAGCGCACGTGCAATCAGCGCGTCCGCATCGACCTCGAACATCACGGGCGCGTGCGGCAGTTCGTACTTCTGCATCAGGCGCGGGTGCAGTTCGCCGATCCAGCCAACCGCACGGCCATCGACTTCGATGCGCGCGCTGCGGCCCGGATGGAGGGCCGGATGCTCTGCCTTCACGAAGCGTGCGGCCGCGGGCGCGAGCAGCGCCTCGAGATCGCCCTTCACGTCGAAGAAATCGACCATGCGGGTCGCCACGCCCCACTGCTCGTCGAGCGCGGGACCATAGGCAAGCGCGCCGACGCGCTTCGGCTGCACGTAGCCCTCGACCGTCAGCTCACCGGCCTTCGCCGCCGCATCGGTAAGGAACACGCGGCCAGCCTCGAACACGCGCACGCGATCCGCGCGGCGGTTCAGGTTGTGGCGCAGCACCGAAATCAGGCTGCCGAACAGCGTCGTGCGCATCACCGACAGCTGGCTCGCGATCGGGTTCAGCAGGCGGATCGGATGATCGTTGCCCGCGAAATCCTGCTCCCACTCCGCATCGACGAAGCTGAAGTTGACGGTTTCCGCGTAGTCGCGCGCGGCAAGCGCGTGACGGATGTCGTGGATCGAGCGACGCGTCTCGTTGGTCGCGCGCATTTCGCTCGTCGCGACCGGCGGACGCGCCGGAATCTTTTCGAAGCCGTAGATGCGCGCCACTTCCTCGATCAGGTCTTCCTCGATCTCGATGTCGAAGCGATGCGACGGCGGCGTAACGAGGAACGCGTCGTCTTCACGCTCGAACGGCAGGCCGAGGCGCGTGAAGATGCTGGCGATCTCTTCGGCGCTGATCTGCACGCCGATGATGCGGTTCGCGCGCGACACGCGCATCTTCACCGGCGCGCGCTGCGGCAGGTTCACGGCCTGATCGTCGACCGGGCCCGCCTTGCCGCCGCAGATCTCGATAATCAGTTGCGTGATGCGCTCGACGTGCTCGACGGTCGTCGCGTAATCGACGCCGCGCTCGAAGCGATGGGCCGCATCGGTCGAGAAGTTGTACTTGCGCGCACGGCCGCGGATGCTGTCCGGCCACCAGAACGCGGCTTCCAGGTAGATGTTGGTCGTATCGAGCGTAACGGCCGTGCTGTCGCCGCCCATGATGCCGGCCAGGCTTTCGACGTGCCGGTCGTCCGAAATCACGCCGACCGTTTCGTCGAGTTCGACGGTGTTGCCGTTGAGCAGCTTCAGCGATTCGCCGCGCTTGCCCCAACGCACCTCGATACCGCCGTGGATCTTGTCGAGATCGAACACGTGCGACGGGCGGCCAAGCTCGAACATCACGTAGTTCGAGATGTCGACGAGTGCCGACACGCTGCGCTGGCCGGAACGCTCGAGGCGTTCGATCATCCACTGCGGGGTCTTCGCATGCGCGTTCACGCCGCGGATCACGCGACCCGAGAAGCGGCCGCACAGATCGGGGGCAGCAATGCGCACTGGCAGCGTCTCGTCGAGCTCGACGCGCACCGGGCGAATGTCGACCGGCGTCAGCGGCGCACCGGTAATCGCAGCCGTCTCGCGTGCGATGCCGAATACGGACAGGCAGTCGGCCTTGTTCGGCGTCAGCTTGATTTCGAAGACCGTGTCGTCGAGATTGAGCGTCTCGCGGATATCCTGGCCGACCGGCGTGTCTTCCGGCAGCACCAGCAGGCCGCTGTGATCCTCGGACAGCTTCAGCTCGCGCGCCGAGCACAGCATCCCCTGGCTCTCCACGCCGCGCAGCTTCGACAGCTTGATCGCGAACGGCTTGCCGCCCTCTTCCGCCGGCGGCAGTTCCGCGCCGACCAGCGCGACCGGTACCTTGATGCCGGGCGCGACGTTCGGTGCGCCGCAGACGATATTCAGCGTCGCGCCGGTGCCGGCGTCGACCTGGCAGACATTGAGCTTGTCCGCATCCGGATGCTTGACGACTTCGAGCACGCGGCCGACGACGATCTTCGACGTCGGCGGCGCAGCCTTGCTCAGCGATTCGACTTCGAGCCCCGCCATCGTCAGCGCGTGCGACAGTTCGTCGGTCGTCAGCTGCGGGTCGACAAAGGTTCTCAACCAGGATTCAGGGAATTGCATGGATGTCTACGTTCGAAACAGGTTAGATCGACGCCCGGGCCCCGTCGGATCGTCCATCGGGGCGTGCTCGGGCACAGGTCGGCGCGGCGCGCGGCGTTACGCGAACTGGCGCAGGAAACGCAGGTCGTTCTCGAAGAACAGCCGGAGATCCTGGACACCGTAGCGCAGCATCGTCAGGCGTTCGAGGCCGCTGCCGAACGCAAAACCGATATAACGCTCGGGATCGAGGCCCATGTTGCGAATCACGGTCGGATGCACCTGCCCCGAACCGGAGATCTCGAGCCACTTGCCGGCGTTCTTGCCTTGCTCGAACATCATGTCGATCTCGGCCGACGGTTCCGTGAACGGGAAATACGACGGACGGAAGCGCACGAGGATGTCGTCGCGCTCGAAGAATTTTTTCAGGAAGTCGGTATAGACGCCCTTGAGATCGGCGAAGCTGATGTTCTCGTCGATCCACAGCCCCTCGACCTGATTGAACATCGGCGAGTGGGTCGCATCGCTGTCGACGCGATACGTGCGGCCCGGCGCGATCACCTTGATCGGCGGACGGTTCATGCGCGCGTAACGCACCTGCATCGGGCTCGTGTGCGTGCGCAGCAGCAGCTGGCGGCCGTCGGCATCCTTGCCTTCGACGTAGAAGGTATCCTGCATCGAACGCGCCGGATGGTTCTCCGGGCTGTTCAGCGACGTGAAGTTGTACCAGTCGGTCTCGATCTCGGGGCCGTCGGCCACATCGAAGCCGATCGAGCCGAAAATCTGTTCGACACGCTCCCACGTGCGCATCACCGGGTGCAGGCTGCCTGCACCGGCGCCACGGCCCGGCAACGTCACGTCGATCGCTTCGGCAGTGAGACGCTGGTTCAGCAGCGCGTCGGCCAGTGCCTGACGGCGCGCGGTCAGCGCGGCTTCAACCTGCTGCTTCACGACGTTGATGCGTGCGCCTTCGGTCTTGCGTGCTTCGGGATCGAGCTTGCCGAGGCCCTTCAGCAACTCGGTCAGCGCACCCGACTTGCCGAGAAATCGTGCTTTCTCGTTTTCGAGCGTGGTGATGTCGGCAGCCTGTTCAAAGGACTGCTGCGCGTCGGCGACAATCTGGTCCAGATCCATAGATCCCATCATTTCCAACGTCATTCGGTCTTGGCGAGCGAAATCGCCCACCAAACAAAAAAGGGGCTCGGAAGAGCCCCGTTTTCGCTGCAGCGGCCGAGACTACCGGAACATCGCTGCAACTAACCACGCAGTGCTAATTTCGCAATTAGGCTGCAACGGCGGCTTTCACCTGCTTGACGATCGCAGCAAAAGCAGCCTTGTCGAACACCGCCATGTCGGCCAGAACCTTACGGTCGAGTTCGATCGACGCCTTCTTCAGGCCGTTGATGAACACGCTGTAGGTCATGTCGTGCTGGCGAACTGCCGCGTTGATACGCGTGATCCACAGTGCGCGGAACACACGCTTCTTGTTGCGGCGATCGCGGTACGCGTACTGACCAGCGCGCATCACCGCCTGCTTGGCGATGCGGTAGACGTTATTGCGGCGGCCGCGATAACCCTTGGCCAGGTTGATGATCTTCTTGTGGCGGGCCCGTGCGGTTACCCCACGTTTGACTCGAGGCATGTTTCTCTCCTTAGAGTATCAGTTAGGGGTTACGCGAACGGCAGCATCGCGCGGACGGAGTTCAGATCGGAATCATGAACTGCCGTTGCGCCGCGCAGGTGACGCTTGTTCTTCGTGGTTTTCTTGGTCAGGATGTGACGCTTGAAGGCTTGACCGCGCTTGACGGTACCGCCCGGACGCACCACGAAGCGCTTTGCAGCACTCTTCTTGGTCTTCATCTTAGGCATGACGAACAACTCCAGTTTATTAGATGGCGATGGGTGTGCGGTTGGCTTGCGCCCTTGACCCGCCCTTCGAAACCCAGTCCACTTGTGTACGGCGAACCGCTTGCGCAGCCGCCGTCATTGCTGGCACGCCGCCCTGACCGGGCAACGCGCCGAACCACTGCGAACCTGCGCGCAAAGCGCGCGGGCCCGTTACTTCTTTTTCTTCGGCGAGAGCACCATGATCATCTGGCGCCCTTCCATCTTCGGCATCTGCTCGACCTGGCCGACTTCCTCGAGATCCGTGCGCAGACGCTCAAGCATCCGCATACCGATTTCCTGGTGAGCCATTTCGCGGCCGCGGAAACGCAACGTGATCTTCGTCTTGTCGCCTTCTTCGAGGAAGCGCACGAGATTGCGGAGCTTGACGTTGTAGTCACCGTCATCGGTACCCGGGCGGAACTTGACTTCCTTGACCTGGATGACCTTCTGCTTCAGCTTCGCTTCGTGCTGCTTCTTCGATTCCTGGTACTTGAACTTGCCGTAATCCATCAGACGGCAAACCGGGGGAACCGCTTGCGGCGCGATTTCCACCAGGTCAACATCCAGTTCTTCCGATTTACGGAAAGCATCAGCGAGTTTTACGATACCGAGCGGTTCGTTCTCGATCCCGACCAGACGCACTTCCGGCGCAGTGATTTCACCGTTGATGCGGTGCGACGACTTATCAGTAGCGATGTTACGTTTCCTCTAAAAATTAAAAAAACGAGCCGCGCTGCCAGGGCGGTTACTTGAACGAGCGCAGGTCTTCCTGCAGACGCTCAACGAAGGCTTCGACCGGCATCACGCCAAGATCGACGCCGCCACGGGCACGCACGGCTACCGTTTGCGCATCACGCTCCTTATCACCCACGACGAGGAGATAAGGCACCTTTTCCAGCGTGTGCTCGCGTATTTTATAGCTAATCTTCTCATTGCGCAAATCGGCCGTCACTCTAACCCCTTGTTTTTGCAACGATTGGGCCAGAGATTGCGCATATTCGGCCTGACTTTCGGCGATATTGAGCACAACTGCCTGGAACGGCGCGAGCCAGGCCGGCATCGCACCAGCGTGGTGCTCGATCAAAATGCCGAGGAAACGCTCCATCGAACCGACGATCGCACGGTGCAGCATCACCGGACGGCGACGGCTGCTGTCATCCGCGACATACTCGGCGCCGAGGCGCTCCGGCAGCACCATGTCGAGCTGCAGCGTGCCGCACTGCCACGAACGGCCGAGCGCATCCTTGATGTGGTACTCGATCTTCGGGCCGTAGAACGCGCCCTCACCCGGCAACTCTTCCCACGTGAGGCCGCAGGCCGTCAGCGCGTCGCGCAGGCCCTGCTCGGCGCGATCCCACGTCTCGTCCGTGCCCGCGCGTTGCTCCGGGCGCAGCGACAGCTTGATGTCGATGTGATCGAAACCGAAGTCCTTGTACACGCTCATTGCCAGCGTGTTGAACGCGATCGATTCCGAGATGAACTGGTCTTCCGTACAGAAGATGTGCGCATCGTCCTGCACGAAACCGCGCACGCGCATCAGGCCGTGCAGCGCGCCCGATGCCTCGTTGCGGTGGCACGAACCGAATTCCGCGTAACGCAGCGGCAGGTCGCGGTACGAACGCAGGCCGTGCTTGAACACCTGGACGTGGCCCGGGCAGTTCATCGGCTTGATCGCGTAGTCGCGCTTCTCCGACTCCGTCGTGAACATGTTCTCGCGGTAGTTCTGCCAGTGGCCCGACGCTTCCCACAGCGAGCGGTCCATGATCATCGGCGTCTTGATCTCGAGGTAGCCGGCTTCGTTCACGCGGCGGCGCATGTACTGCTCGACCTGCTGCCACAGCGCCCAGCCCTTCGGATGCCAGAACACCATGCCCGGCGACTCTTCCTGCATGTGGAACAGGTCGAGCTGCTTGCCGAGCTTGCGGTGGTCGCGCTTTTCCGCTTCCTCGAGCATGTGCAGGTACTGATCCTGGTCTTCCTTCTTCGTCCAGGCCGTGCCGTAGATGCGCTGCAGCTGCTCGTTCTTCGAATCGCCGCGCCAGTACGCGCCCGCGACCTTCATCAGCTTGAAGACCTTCATCTTGCCGGTGGACGGCACGTGCGGGCCGCGGCACAGGTCGGTGAAGCCGCCATGCGAGTACAGCTTGATTTCGTCGCTTTGCGGAATCGATTCGATGATCTCGGCCTTGTACTTCTCGCCGATGCTGCGGAAGTAGCCCGCCGCTTCGTCACGCGACACGACACGGCGCGTCACGGGCTCGTCCTTCTTCACGAGCTCCTGCATGCGCTTTTCGATCTTTTCCAGATCTTCGGGCGTAAACGGACGGTTGTACGAGAAGTCGTAATAGAACCCGTTGTCGATCACCGGGCCGATCGTCACCTGCGCATCCGGATACAGATCCTTCACCGCATACGCGAGCAAGTGCGCGGTCGAGTGACGGATGATGTCGAGGCCGTCGGCATCCTTGTCCGTGATGATCGCGAGCGACGCGTCGCGGTCGATCACGGCCGACGTATCGACGAGCTCGCCATCGATCTTGCCACCAAGCGCAGCCTTCGCAAGGCCGGGACCGATCGAGGCTGCAACCTCGGCAACTGTCACCGGATGCTCGTATTGTCGAACTGAGCCGTCAGGCAAGCGTATCGAAACCATAGCAATCTCCGTGATGCCGACAGTGGGCGGCAGACCAGGTACGCGATTTAAAAATCACGCGGGAAAATTTCGCGACAAAAAAAATGCGGCCCCGCTTTCGAGGGGCCGCATTCGATACTTCACTCAAACTGAAAGGGCGAAAGGGTTCCTCGACTAGCGTCGCTCCGAAAAGGTTTCGGTCAACGTTCGCGGTGTCATAACCGTATTCGCCTTGTTCGCGTTGAGTTATTTGCTGCATCGAACACCCGGAGGCCGGGCATTCTCAATTCGTTGGTAGGCTCGATTGGACTCGAACCAACGACCCCCACCATGTCAAGGTGGTGCTCTAACCAGCTGAGCTACGAGCCTAGTGAAGCTAAGATTATATGGAGCCGTTACCCGCTTGGCAAGTATTTTTATGCGGTCGCAGCAAAATAGCGGGGCTCGAGCCCCACATCATGCCTTCCGCCCGGCCCGCACGACGCCCTGCACCTCGCCGAGCAGCGTGCACGCACGCTGTACCTGCGCCGAGTTCGACACCTCGACCGTGAACTGCATGAATGCCGCGTTGCGGCGGCTCTGCGTCTTCACGCCCACCACGTTCATCTTCTCGCGCGCGAACACTTCGGAGATGTCGCGCAGCAACCCTTGCCGGTCGCTCGCCTCGATCATCAGGTCGACCGGATAGACGGACGCACCGCGCCCGCCGAGCACGTCGGCCGACCAGGTCGTCTGCAGCACGCGTTCCGGCGCGCGCTCGACCATCCGGCGGAACGTCGGGCAATCGGTGCGGTGAATCGACATCCCCTTGCCGCGCGTGACGAAACCGCTGATCGGATCGGGCGGCGCCGGACGGCAGCAGCGCGCGAGCTGGGTCAGCAGCGCGTCGACCCCCACGACCAGCACGCCGGTCGACGCGCCGTGCGCGACGCTCGCGCCGCTGCTGCGCTTCTCGAAATCGGCAGGCGCTTCGGGCGCCGGTTCGGGCGGCGGCGCATCGGACAGCGCGTGCTCGACATTGCGCAGGCTGAACTCTTCCTTGCCCACGACCGAGAACAGATCCTCGGGCGACTTGAAGCCGAGCTTCGCGGCAAGGTTGTCCAGGTTGACCGACGTCTTGCCCTCGCGTTGCAGCGTCTTTTCGACGAGCGCGCGGCCATGCGCGACGTTTTCTTCCTGCTCGATCGAGTTGAACCACGCCCGCACCTTCTGGCGCGCGCGCGGGCTCTTCATATAGCCGAGCTGCAGGTTCAGCCAGTCGCGCGACGGCCCGCCCTCCTTCACCGCGACGATCTCGACCGTCTGGCCATTTGCGAGCGGCGTGTTGAGCGGCACCATCGCGCCGTCGACACGCGCGCCACGGCACCGATGGCCGAGTTCGCTGTGCAGGTGGTACGCGAAATCGACCGGCGTCGCGCCCTGCGGCAACGCGATCACGCGCGCCTGCGGCGTCAGCACGTAGATATGGTCGTCATCGAGCGACGTCTCGCGCAATTGCGCCCACGCCTTGTCGCCCGACTTTTCCGCGCCGTCCTCGACGTCGTCCTTCCACGCGAGCAGCTGGCGCAGCCATGCAATCTTCTCGTCGTACTTGTCGCTCGCCGAAAACTGGCCGCCGTAGCCGCGCGCGCCGGCCTCCTTGTAGCGCCAGTGCGCGGCGACGCCGTACTCGGCGAAACGGTGCATCTCATGCGTACGGATCTGCACTTCGAACGCACGGCCGTCATCGCCGATCACGACCGTATGCAGCGACTTGTAGCCGTTCGGCTTCGGCCGCGAGATGTAATCGTCGAATTCCTTCGGCACCGGCTGCCACAGGTGATGCACGATGCCGAGCACCGCGTAGCAATCCTTGATGTCCGGCACGATCACGCGAAATGCGCGCACGTCGTACAGCTCGGAGAAATCGAGCTCCTTGCCGCGCATCTTGCGCCAGATGCTGTAGATATGCTTCGGCCGGCCGCTCACGTCGGCCTGGATGTGCGCGTCCGCCAGCTCTTGCTGCAACCGGTCGATCGCCTGCGTGACGTACGCTTCGCGCTCGATGCGCTTCTCGTCGAGCAGCTTCGCGATCCGCTTGTAGGTGACGGGATCCTCGAAGCGGAACGCGAGATCCTCGAGCTCCCACTTCAGTTGCCAGATACCGAGGCGGTTCGCGAGCGGCGCATAGATCTCGAGGGTCTCGCGCGCGACGTCGGGCGGCGGGTCGATCTTCGCGGCCGCGTAGTAGCGCAGCGACTGCAAGCGCGATGCGAGCCGGATCAGCACCACGCGGATGTCTTGCGCGAACGCAAGCAGCATCTTGCGCAGCGCCTCGATCTGCGTACGCCGCTCTTCCGCCGCGTCGCGCCCCACGTCGGGTACCGCGTTCTGCGCGGCACGCAGGCTGACGGTACCGAGCCGCAACAGCTTGCGCACGTCGGACACGAGCCGCGCCACTTCGTCGCCGAAACGCTCGGTGAGTTCACGCTCGGGGTCGCTCAGGTGCGGCGTCAGCACGAACAACGCGGCCGCCTGCATCGCGTGCGGATCGACGTTCAGCGTGCGCATGATCGACGCCGTGCCCGCCGAGTGATCGGCGAGCAGTTCACCCGACGACAGGCGCACGTCGCCGGCCCGCTCGCGCACGAACGCGAGCACGTCGTCGAACGACGGCGCCGCGACGGGGGATGCGGAAACGGACTCGGTCATTGCTCGGCCTGGCGGAATGCGATCATCGTCGGACTACGTTCAGCTCCGCTGCGCGGCGACGACCACGATTTCAACGAGCAGCGCGGGATCCGCGAGCTTCGCTTCGACGGTGGCGCGCGGCGGCGTGTTGCCCTGCGCGACCCACGCATCCCACTCCGCATTCATGCCTTCGAAGTTCGCCAGATCCGAAATGTAGATCTGCACCGACAGCAGATGCGCCTTGTCGCTGTTCGCTTCGGCGAGCAGGCGATCGATGTGGCCGAGCACTTCGCGCGTCTGGCCGATGATGTCCTGCGAGGTGTCTTCGGCGATCTGGCCGGCCAGATACACGGTACCGTTGTGGATCGCGATTTCGGAGAGGCGGGGCCCGACGTGGTGACGAATGACTGCCATGGAATGTTCCGGTCGTGAGTGAATGGAGATTCGGGCGACGACACGGCCCGCGTGCCGCCGAACCGCATATTATGACGCGTTTATGCGCCGCCTTCGACGAAAAACCGCCGCGCGAGCGCAATCTGGCTGGCGTCGATGAACGCCGGCGCGTGGCCCGCCCCCGGAATCTCGGCGTGCGTCACGTACCGGCCGCGACGCACCATGTCGGCCACCGTCTCGCGCGACAGCAGGTCGGACGTCTCGCCGCGCACGACGAGCAGCGATGCGTCCGTCGTCTCGATGGCGCGCCACAGCGCGGCCTCGCCGAGCGCCGCCAGTTCGGGCGTCGTCGCCTTGAACGGTTCGGCGATGCGCGGATCGTAGCGGATCGTCCAGCCACCTTCCGGCAGTTCGCGCAGCAGCGGCCCGTTGATCTCGCGCCACTCGTCGGCGCTCAGCGCACCGAACGGCAGCGACAGCGACGTCAGGTAGTCGATGCCCTCCTGCCGGGTCGCAAAGCGCGGCTGCACGCCGAGATATTCGCCGATGCGCGTCAGCGAATCGGGTTCGATGCGCGGGCCGACGTCGTTGACGATCATCCGGCGCAGCGGCGAACCGGGCAGCCCGGCGAACGCCATGCCGATCAGCCCGCCCATCGACGTGCCGAACCAGTCGACCGATTCGACGTCGAGCCGCGCGATCAGCGTCACCATGTCGGCCACGTACTGCGGAATCGCATAGAGCCGCGGATCGGCCAGCCAGTCCGACTGGCCGCGCCCGACGACATCGGGGCAGACGACGCGATACGTATCGGACAGCGCAGCGGCAAGCCGGTCGAAATCGCGCCCGGAACGGGTCAGGCCATGCACGCAGACCAGCACGCGCGGGTTGGCGGGATCGCCCCATTCGGTATAGGCGACGTGGTGAAGGCCGGCCGCGCTCGCGCACTGCACGCGCCGCTGGCGAGGAACCTGGGGATTCGCTGGGGTCGTTGGCATCGTTGGCATCCTGTCGAACGGGGGCGACGCGTGGGGCAACGCTTGCGACGCCCGATGCAAACGATTGTAAACCGCTTCGGAACAACAGGGCGCCGCGCGCCCGGCTCGGCGCGACGGGTTCAATCGTTGCGGCGCCACGCCTCCTGCAACTGCTCGCGCAGAAAATCGACGAATGTCCGCACGCGCAACGGCACCTGACGACCGCCGGGATAGACGGCATGCAGCGGCGCCGCAGACACCGCAAAAGCCGGCAATATGCGCACGAGTCGACCGGCATCGAGATCGGCACCGACGTCCCAGATCGATTTCAACGCGATGCCCGCACCTTCCAGCGCCAGCGTGCGTGCCGCGCCGCCGTCGTTCGTCAGGAGCGCGGCCGTCACCTCGACCGCAACCACGCCTTGCGCGCCATCGAACCGCCATTCGGCGTGCGGCTGGTCGCCCATCACGATGCATCGATGCGCATGAAGATCGGCTGGATGGGACGGCATCCCGTGCGACGCCAGATAGCGCGACGACGCACACAGCACGCGATGATTCGGCGCCAGTTCGCGCGCGATCATCGTCGAATCGGCGAGATTGCCGATCCGCACGGCGACATCGATGTCGCAGGCGAGCAGATCGACGACCGTATCGGTCAGCACCAGTTGCACGGTCAGTTGCGGATGTCGCTGCTGAAATGCCGCCACGAGCGGTGCGATCCGCAGGCGGCCGAGCTCGCCGGGTGCCGTCACGCGCAGCACGCCGCTGACCGTGCCGCGGCGATCGCGCATCAGCGTTTCGGCACGCTCGACCTCGGCCAGGATGCGCAGCACCTGCGCGTGAAACTGCGCGCCGTCGTCGGTCAGCGTTTGCTGGCGCGTGGTCCGGTGCAGCAGGCGCACGCCGAGCCGCGACTCGAGATGCGCGAGCCGTTTGCTGACGACGGACAACGACAGGTCGAGCTCGCGCGCCGCCGCCGACAGGCTGCCGGCCGACACGATCCTCGCGAAGGTATCGAGTGCCGGTAAATCGTCGATCAGCATCGTCATGCCCGTTCCATCCGAACCTTTCTTTTTTTCGAATAATCCATTCGCTTTTTACCCGTATTTACGCGCAGATCGGAAACCTACCATACCTGTTCCGCGTCGTTGCAAGACGCCATTCACAGGACCGCCCAAACCATGTCGATCCGCTCTCGTTCGACCGCCCGCCCGATCGCGCACGCGCTCGCCGCGGCCGCTTGCGCCGTCGCGCTCTCACCCGCCGCTTCCCGCGCCGCCGACCTCATTGCGCCGCATAGCCTGACCGTTGCGGCAGGCGAGCCAGCCGCGCTGGCTCGCGCGCAAATACTGGCCGCGCGCCGCTACGGCACCTTCTGGAATACCGGCGACCCTGCCCTCGCGCACACCGCACTCGCCGCCGACTTCACCGACCGAACGCTGCCGCCCGGCCGCGAACAGGGCGTACCGGGACCGCTCGCGGCATCCCGCACGATGCGCGGCGCGATACCGGACCTGCGTTGCGACATCGAGCAGATGATCGTCGCGGGCGACCGTGTCGTCGTGCACCTGCATTTTCGCGGGCATTTCACCGGCACGTTCAACGGAACGACCGGGCGCGGACAGGCAATCGACTTCATCGCGACCGATATCTACCGGATCGACCACGGCCGGATCGCGGAAAACTGGCACATCGAGGACAACCTGACGCTGATGCGTCAGCTTGGGCTCGCCGGCTGACGGAGGACACCATGACTCTCGGTAACGTCGATCCCGCGACGCATCTGCCGCGCCGCACTTTTCTGGCTCAGGCCGGCGCCGGGCTCGCCGCCGGCGTCGTGGCGGCCACCGGCGGCTCCCTGCCGGCAGTCGCCGCCCCGATGCCCGCGCCCGCAGCGGCGGGCTCCACATCGTTCTGGCCGGATGGCGCGCGCCTCGTCATTTCGATCTCGATGCAGTTCGAGGCGGGCGGACAACCGCCCACGGGCGCGGACAGCCCCTTTCCGGCCGTCGCGTTTCCGCCGTCGGTACCGGTCGATCTCGCGTCGTCCACCTGGTTCGCGTATGGCTACCGGGAAGGGATTCCGCGCCTGCTCGACCTGTGGGACCGGCACGGCGTGAAAGTCACGTCGCACATGATCGGGGAAGCCGCGCGCCGGCACCCCGAACTGGCGCGCGAGATCGTGTCGCGCGGCCACGAAGCCGCCGCGCACGGGCCGACATGGCGGGCGCAGTTCGCGATGAGCCGCGACGACGAACGTCGCTTCCTGACCGAAGCACGCGACATGGTCGAGGCGGAGACCGGCCAGCGCCCGACCGGCTACAACTGCAACTGGCTGCGGCGTGGGCCGCATACGCTGTCGCTGCTGCAGGAACTCGGCTACCTGTATCACATCGACGACGTCAGCCGGGACGAGCCTTTCATCGAGACCGTCAACGGCCGCGATTTCGTGGTGGTCCCGTACACGCTGCGCAACAACGACATCCTGCTCATCGAAGGTCGCAACTATTCGCCAGCGATGTTCCTCGAGCAGATCAAGCTCGATTTCGACCAGCTTTACGCGGAGGCCGGGCAGCGGCGCAGACTGATGTCGATCAGTGCACACGACCGGATCAGCGGCACACCGCAAATGGTCCGCGCGTGGGACGCATTCCTGCACTACGCTCGATCGCACCCGGGTGTCGCTTTCATGCGCAAGGACGATATTGCGCGTTTCACGCTGCACAGCCCGTCGACGCTGCGTGAAACCGAAACGATCTGACCGGATTCCGTTCCCCCTCACCCAGGAAAGACCTTCATGAATGACGTGCTCCAAGGGAAAAATGTACTCGTCGTCGGAGGAAGCTCCGGCATCGGCGCCGCCACTGCGACGGCATTCGCGCGACGCGGCGCGATCGTGACGATTGCCTCGCGAAACCCGGGCGGGATCGCAATCGATGCCGCGCCAGGCGCGCACGTGCGGACCGAAACGCTCGACATCACCGACACGGCGGACGTCGATGCATTCTGTGCGCGCGCCGGCCAGTTCGACCATGTGGTGATTTCCGCCGCGAAGACGGCCACCGGCCCGATCCGCGGGCTGCCGCTTGCCGACGCACAGGCTGCGATGGACAGCAAATTCTGGGGGGCATACCGCATCGCCCGCGCGATCGATATCGCATCGGGCGGTTCGCTGACATTCGTGTCGGGCTACCTCAGCGTGCGGCCGAGCGCATCGTCGGTCCTGCAAGGCGCGATCAATGCCGCGCTCGAGGCCCTCGCCCGCGGCCTCGCACTGGAGCTGGCGCCGGTTCGCGTCAATACCGTGTCGCCAGGCCTGATTGCGACGCCACTGTGGGACAAACTCGCACCCGACGCGCGCGACGCGATGTACGCGAGCGCCGCACAGCGCCTCCCGGTACGCGGAGTCGGCCAGCCGGAGGATGTCGCGAATGCGATCCTGTATCTGGCGACAACGCGTTATGCGACCGGCTCGACGGTACTGGTCGACGGCGGCGGCGCCATCGCGTGACGCACGCGCCACTGGCAAAACGCCCCGCGTTCCGTCCGGAACGCGGGGCGTCGGGGATGACGCAACAAGGTGACGCTCAGCCCACCGCGCTCACGTCGAGCGGCGCGCCCGTCTTCGCCTTGATCTCGTCGGCGCTCACGCCATCGGCGAGCTCGAGGACCTTCAGGCCGGACGGCGTCACTTCGATCACGCCGAGATCGGTGATGATCAGGTCGACCACGCCGACACCCGTCAGCGGCAGGTTGCATTCCTCGAGGATCTTGTGCTGGTCGCCCTTCGCGACATGCTCCATCAGCACGACGACGCGCTTCACGCCGGCGACGAGATCCATTGCGCCGCCCATCCCCTTGATCATCTTGCCGGGGATCATCCAGTTCGCGAGGTCGCCCTGCTTGCTGACCTGCATCGCGCCGAGGATCGCGAGGTTGATGTGGCCGCCGCGGATCATCGCGAACGAATCGGCCGACGAGAAGATCGACGAGCCCGGCAGCGTCGTGACGGTCTGCTTGCCGGCGTTGATGAGATCGGCGTCGACTTCGTCTTCGGTCGGCGACGGGCCGATGCCGAGCAGGCCGTTCTCCGACTGCAGCCACACCTCGACGCCTTCCGGCACGTGGTTCGCGACGAGCGTCGGCAGGCCGATGCCGAGGTTCACGTAGAAGCCGTCCTGCAGTTCCTTCGCCGCGCGCGCGGCCATCTGGTCACGATTCCAGGCCATGTCAGTCTCCTTTCGCGCGTACGACGCGTTGTTCGATGCGTTTTTCGGGCGTCGCGTTCAGCACGATGCGCTGCACGAAAATCCCCGGCGTGTGGATGTGGTCCGGATCGAGCTCGCCGTTCTCGACGATCTCCTCGACCTCCGCGACGGTGATCTTGCCGGCCATCGCGCACATCGGGTTGAAGTTGCGCGCGGTGCGGCGAAAGATCAGGTTGCCAGACTTGTCGGCCTTCCAGGCCTTCACGAGCGCGACATCGGCCGTCAGCGACGGCTCGAGCACATAGTGGCGATCGCCGAACTGGCGCGTCTCCTTGCCTTCCGCGATCACGGTGCCGTAGCCCGTGTTCGTAAAGAACGCGGGGATGCCCGCACCGCCCGCGCGCAGCTTTTCGGCGAGCGTGCCTTGCGGCGTGAATTCGAGCTCGAGTTCGCCGGCCAGGTACTGGCGCTCGAACTCCTTGTTCTCGCCGACGTACGACGAGATCATCTTCTTGATCTGGCGCGTTTCCAGCAGCAGGCCGAGGCCGAAGCCGTCGACGCCCGCGTTGTTGCTGATGCAGGTGATGCCCTTGACGGCCGAATCGCGCAACGCCGCGATCAGCGCCTCCGGAATGCCGCACAGGCCGAAGCCGCCCACCGCGAAGGTCTGTCCGTCGCGGACGATCCCTTCCAGCGCGGCAGCCGCGCTTGGATAGACTTTGTTCATCAGTTGTCCCTTCCTCTATGGAAACCAGCAAAACCGGTTCACGCGCCCACCTGGGCCGCAAGCCCGCCGCATCATTCTATGCATGCACGGCGATGCCTGCGTCGAGGCGCGCTGTTTTTATGTCGCGGCAAACCGCCACGAGATGCCTGAAAGGGTACGATGCGGCGCGGATGCGGCACAATACGCAAAAATACATAAGCGTTTGCCTCCGCTTGCCTGCGCCATGCCCGCTCTCGATTACCAGACTGCCTTCCACCTCGCGCCGCTCGGCCTCGTCCTGTCGCGCGACCGCGTGATCGAGGATTGCAACGACGCGCTCGCGTCGATCTTCCGCTGCGAGCGTGCCGACCTGATCGGGAAATCGTACGAGGTGCTCTACCCGTCGACGGACGAATACCAGCGAATCGGCGAACGGATCTCGCGCGTGATGGTCGCGAACGGCATCTACTCGGATGACAGAATCATGAAACGGGCGGGCGGCGAGCTGTTCTGGTGCCACGTCACCGGCCGCGCGCTCGATCGCACCGCGCCGCTTGCGGCGGGCGTGTGGACCTTCGAGGATTTGAGCGCGACGCGCCGGGTCGCCGTCGAACTGACCCCGCGCGAGCGCGAGATCGCCGCGCAGCTCGCGACCGGCAAGACCAGCAAGCAGATCGGGCGCGTGCTCGACATCAGCCCGCGTACGGTCGACATCTACCGCGCACGACTGATGCGCAAGTACGGGACCAACAATACGCCGGAGCTGCTGCAGCGCCTGCTCGGGCAGTGAACGACCGCGTCCGAACGACAATCGGCCGCGCATGGCGGCCGATTCGGGAAACAACGGGCATGGCGTACCACCGGCGGCCTGGCGCCTGCCTCGCCGACTCGACGCTCAGCCGACCTTCGTCGCGAGCGCACGCTCGATCGTGTCGCGCAGCAACTGGGGCAGCGGCACCGACTTGCCGAGCGCGTAGTCGACCCACACGCAGCGCGCATTGCCGCGCGCATAGACGTGCTGCGGATCGTCGGCGCGCGTCAGCTCGAAACCCGTGTCGAAGCTGCTGCGGCCGGGTTTCGCAGCCGACATCTTCGCGATCACGTCGCCCGGATAGTGCAGCTGCTTGAGGAACTCCATCGACGCCGTGACGATGACGGGCCCCTGCCCCTCGCCGTTACCGCCGGCGATGCCCAGCTCCTCGAACCACGAGATCCGCGCCTGCTCCATGTAACGGAAATAGACCGTGTTGTTCACATGGCCGAACGCGTCCATGTCGCCCCAGCGGATCGGCATCGACATCTCAAAAACGGGGGAATAATCGCTCATTGCAGTCTTCTTTGTTGCTGAATGTCATCCGCTCAGGCGAGGCCGAAGCCGTCGTCGGCGGAGATAATCGAGCCATTGATGAACTGCGACTCGTCGGCCGCGAGCAGCAACAACAGCCCGTCGAGATCCTGCGGCTTGCCGACGCGCCGGCGCGGCAGCATCGACTGCAGCTTCTGGCCCTGCTCGGTTTCCCACAGGTAATGATTGATTTCGGTATCGATATAGCCCGGACAGATCGCGTTGACGTTGATCCCGTGGCGCCCCCACTCGAGCGCCATCGCGCGCGTCATCTGCACGACCGCCGCCTTGCTCATCGCGTACAGCCCGATCTGCGGAAACACGCGCAGCCCGGCCACCGACGCGATGTTGATGATCCGGCACGGCGGCTTGCCGTTGCCGCTTCCGTTCGCGCGCATGATCATCCGCTTCGCGACTTCCTGCGCGACGAAAAATGCGCCGCGCGTGTTGGTATCGAACACGAACTCGAAATCCGCCGGCGTCACGTCGACGAGCTTCTGCATCGTCGAGACGCCCGAATTGTTCACGAGGATGTCGATCGTACCGGCTTCCGTCTCCGCGTGCGCGACCGCCGCCTTGATGCTCTGGACGTCGGTGACGTCGAGCGACACGACGTGCGCGGCACCGCCCGCCGCCTCGATCTCGGCACGCAGCTCCTTCAGGCGCTCGACGCGACGGCTCGCGAGCACGACCTTCGCACCGGCCTGCGACAGCACCTGCGCAAAGCGCTGCCCGAGACCGCTCGACGCACCCGTGACCAGCGCAACCTTGCCTTCCAGATTGATCGACCGACCCATTTGCACTTCCCCTTTCGATGTCGTTTCGCCGCCACGGGCAGCATGGCCCGAACGGCATTACCCTAGCACGAAAATAGAACGATCGTGCTAATCTAGCCGCATGCTGTTGCGGCAAGCGTTTCGTTTCGCAGACAATACGCTCCCGAATAAAAGCATTCTAACGGTTAGAGGAACGCCAATGACCCCCGCAAGCCTCATCGAGCAATACGGCCCGCGCGAATCGATGGAATACGACGTCGTGATCGTCGGCGGCGGCCCCGCCGGGCTGTCGGCGGCGATCCGGCTCAAGCAGCTGGCCGCCGAGAAAGGCACCGAGATCGGCGTGTGC
>NZ_JAAGPO010000111.1:0-33211 GCF_017104825.1 Burkholderia sp. Ac-20345
TCCGCGCGCTCGTCGAAGCCGCGCGGCGCGAGCACGACGGCGCTTATGCGCGCGGCTACGACACGGGCCGCGCGCAGGCGATCGCCGACTGGCACGCGAACGCGGCCGACTCGTTCGAGCAGGAGCGGCGCGTGCGCGACAAAATGCGCGAACGGCTCGCGAATCTCGTCGCCGCGGCCGTCCAGCAGATGGTGCGCGCGGAGGACGCGCGGGGTCTGTTCGCGCGCGCGGCAGAAACGGTCGAGCGTGTCGTCTCCGGCGCAAGCTATCTGACGGTGCGCGTGTGCGACGCCGATTACGACACCGCGCGCGAGCAGTTCGGGCTGCTTGCCGACGCGTGGCGCCGGCAAGGACGCAACGTGCCGGTCGAGGTCGTCGTCGAGCCGCGCGTCGCGCGTGGCACCTGCGTGTGCGAATCCGACTTCGGCACCGTCGACGCGAGCCTCGACACGCAACTGAACGCGATCCGCGCGGCGCTCGGCCGCGCACTCGACGACGCGAGCCGCCCATGAACGCACTGACCGATTTGTCCCGCGTCGCCGACGCGATGGCCGCGCGGCTTGCGATCGAGCCTGCCGTCGGCATGACGGGCAAGGTGCTCGAGGTGATCGGCACGCTCGTGCGCGTCGTCGGCCTCGAAGCGACGCTCGGCGAGCTGTGCGAGCTGCGCAGCGCGTCTGGCGCGCTGCTCCAGCATGCGGAAGTCGTCGGCTTCACGCGCAACGTCGCGCTGCTGTCGCCGTTCGGCACGCTCGGCGAGATCAATCGCGGCACGCGCGTGATCGGCTTGCGGCGGCCGCTGTCGGTGAAGGTCGGCAACGGCATCCTCGGCCGCGTGATTGACAGCTTCGGCGAGCCGATCGACGGGCGCGGCCCGCTCGACTACGACGCGCTGCGCCCCGTGCTCGCGCCGCCGCCGAACCCGATGTCGCGGCGGATGGTGGACGCGTCGCTCGCGACCGGCGTGCGGATCGTCGACGGCCTGATCACGCTCGGCGAAGGCCAGCGGATGGGGATCTTCGCGCCAGCCGGCGTCGGCAAGAGCACGCTGCTCGGGATGTTCGCGCGCGGCGCGTCGTGCGACATCAACGTGATCGCGCTGATCGGCGAGCGCGGCCGCGAAGTGCGCGAGTTCGTCGAACTGATCATGGGCGAGGACGGCATGGCGCGCTCGGTGGTCGTGTGCGCGACGTCCGACCGCTCGTCGATCGAGCGCGCGAAGGCCGCGTACGCGGCGACCGCGATCGCCGAGTATTTCCGCGACCAGGGCAAGCGCGTGCTGCTGATGATGGATTCGCTGACGCGCTTCGCACGCGCCGGGCGCGAGATCGGCCTCGCGGCCGGCGAGCCGCCCGCGCGACGCGGCTTCCCGCCTTCCGTGTTCGCCGAGCTGCCGCGCCTGCTCGAGCGCACCGGGATGGGCGAGCGAGGCTCGATCACCGCGCTCTACACGGTGCTCGCCGAAGACGATTCGGGCAGCGACCCGATCGCCGAGGAAGTGCGCGGGATTCTCGACGGCCACATCATCCTGTCGCGCGAGATCGCCGCGCGCAACCAGTATCCGGCGATCGACGTGCTCGGCAGCCTGTCACGGATCATGCCGCAGATCGCGACGCGCGAGCACGTCGGCGCGGCCGGCCGGCTGCGCCAGTTGCTCGCGAAGCACCGCGAGATCGAAACGCTGCTGCAGCTCGGCGAATACCAGGCGGGCAGCGACGCGGCAGCCGACGAAGCGGTCGCGAAGATCGACCGGATCCGCACGTTCCTCAACCAGCGCACCGACGAGTACGCGCCGCCCGACGCGACACTCACCGCGCTGCACGCGCTCGTCCAATGAGGAACCCGAAACAGCGCGCCTTCGAGATGCTGCTTGCGCGGCGCGAACAGCGCGGCGCGAAGCTGCGTACCGAGCAGGCCGCGCAGCGCGCTGAACGCGACGCGGCAGCGGCCGAGTTCGCGCAGGGCGAAGCGCAAGCGCACGCGAAGCTCGATGCGGCGAATCGCTATGCGGCGCGCGTCGACGCAATGGCGGCCGGCCATGCGGCGTTTGCGATCGGCGATTATGCGGCGTGTCGCCGCTATCGCGACGTGCTGCTCGACGAACACACGCTCGCGAGCGCGCAGTGCGCTCGCCTGCATGCGGCGCTGCAGGCCAGGATCGAGCAGCTCGCCGCGACCGCACGCCGGATCGCGCGCAACGACGCGCAGATCGGCGTCGTGCGCGAGCGGATCCGGCGGCTCGCGTGCGCGGCCGAGGCAGCCGCCGAAGACGTACAGGACGAGGAGATCGAGGAAGGCGTGCTCGCACGCCGGCTCGCGGCCGTGCGGGCCTCGACCTGAATCCTGTTCCCGCCAATGACGGCCGGCCCTGAGAATGCATTCTCGACATCTCAGGAACGTGCCCTGGACATGCGCATGACGACCTACGACATCTTTCCGCTGCAGCACCTGGGCGACGAATTCATCGGCTTCATCGTGCTGCTCGCGCTGTCGAGCGAGCGGCTTCTCGTGATCATGACGATCCTGCCCGCGACCGCCGACAACGTGCTGAAAGGCCCGCTGCGCAGCGGCGCGGCCGCGATCTGGTGCCTCTTCGTCGCATGTGGACAGCAGGTGCTGATCCCGCAGCTCCGCGGCGCGTTCCTCGTGATCGCTTGCGCGAAGGAAGCCGTGATCGGGGTCGTGCTCGGCATCGCGGCCTCCACGGTGTTTTGGGCCGCGGAGGCGATCGGCACCTACGTCGACGACGTCGCCGGCTTCAACAACGTGCAGATGCAGAACCCGAGCTCGGGCACGCAGACGTCGCTGATGGCGACGCTGCTCGGGCAACTGACGATCGCGTCGTTCTGGATGCTGGGCGGCATGACGTTCCTGCTCGGCGCGCTGTACGAATCGTATGCGTGGTGGCCGCTCGGTTCATTCAACCCGGTTCCCGCGCCACTGCTCGAAATGTTCGCGCAGGCGCGGCTCGACATGCTGATGAACATGGTCGCGCGGATCGCGACACCGATGATGGCGATGCTGCTGCTCGTCGATCTGGGCCTCGCGTTCGTCTCGCGCTCGGCGCAGAAGCTCGATCTGATGTCGGTCAGCCAGCCGCTCAAGGGCGTGATCGCAGTGCTGATCGTCGCGGTGCTGGCGGGGAGTTTCGTGAGCGAGATGCGCGGGCAGATTTCGCTGGCGGGGCTCGCGCAGCAGGTGAAGCAACTGGCCGGCCGATAGGCGGGGCAACTGCTTTCGCACGGCGAGCGCCATCGAGATAGCGGACGTTCGGGGCGGTTCCACGCGGGCATTCATGCGAAGGATGCGTCGACGTCGTGGAAGAAGCGCGCGCTGCGCGACGCGATCGACTCGCGCCCACCCGATTCCGGGCCACGCACTCGACGTTTCGCTTTCGCGCCGCTCGCTTCGCGTATCCAGCCGTCACGCCCGCCGCGACGCGCATCATCCCTCCATCGATCGGCAGTTACCGTCATGCGATTCCGACGGCGGAGCGGCCCGTCGATTTTTGCCGTCGAGCGCCATGGCGCCCGACGCACTCTCCTCCTCTTGATAAAAGGTACCGACCATGCCAAAAATCACCGGCGGCAGCACCGCGCCTCTCGACACTCAAACCACAACCACTTCGTCGAGCAACGATTCGCAATCGACGCGGCGTTCGAGCGATCGACCGACGGGCGGCGCGACGCTGAGCGGACTGAACAATCTGTCGACGCCGCATACACGCCGCAACGACGTCACGCAACAGGCGGCCAGCCATATGGAGAAACAGGACGCGACGTACTATTCGGCGGCCGTGTTCGGGGTCAGCTCGGTGCTGCAGCACGGCCAGTACGGCATCACGGAAGGCTCGCACAAAAGCGTGGTGGGCAATCTCGACGGCCTCTCGCAAGGCACGCAGACGCATACGGGCGCGCACATGAACGAAAGCAAGTCGTTCGGCAAAGACGCGGTCGAGCATTTTCAGCGCGGAGAGTATCGCGACGCCGCGATGACCGCGGCCGGTTCGGCGATCAACGCCGTGGCTTCGATGACCGTCGGGCCCGCGCGCGATTTCGAGACGGCCCGGAAAGATCCGCGTCCGGAAATCTCCGTGGCCGCGTCGGCGAGCCTGCATCAGGAATTCGCGACGCTGCCTTCTCCGACGCGCACGACGCACGAGTGACGCATTCGATGCGTCACGCGGCGCGCCGCCTCGCCGCCCCGTCCCGCGGGGCCGAGGCGCTGGTGTTGAAGTTCGTGGAAAACGGCCGCCCGTTCGACGTGACCCTGACCCAGGAAATAGTCCGGTTCAGGGTCACAAGCCGGAAATCTCCACTTCCGATCGGGACTAATTCCGGTTCAGGGTCAAACGTCAAAAGTTGCGGTGGCATTCGAGTGTGATGACAAAACAGGTAGGACCTGGGACTCACCAAGCCTGAAAATTTGTCTGAGCCTGAAAAGCTCGCGAGTTGAATGAGGCGTGAGTCTGCGGATTTCATAGGGGCCCGCAGCGAATCAGGCTGCAACAAGGCCGAATGTAGAGCTGCAGCCCATCCTGTTTTTCGAAGGCTCGAAAGTCCGGCGCAAAGGGGGGCGTTCATGTAGACAAATTTAATCCAGACATATGCGAATCGACGACATTATTTTGGTAAGACTGTCAATAAAGTCGTCGACTCAGGGTCCGGATGCCTAGATCGGCGGGGATTCTGGAGTGACAGATTTAATTTGCTCTACGGCAGTCAAGCTCTACTTGAAGCTTGGAAAGCGCCTTACCGCGATCGATCGTGAATTTCGCGCGCGGCGTCGCGGCGCGGCGCGTGCCACGCAGCCGGGTTACGATGCGCCGCCCGCCGGCATGACAAACAGTCGTTCATCCCATACGACCGGCCGCGGTTCCGCAACTACAATCCGTACGGCGTCCGGGTGTGCGGGATTCACCAGCGCGTTGTATTCCGCGCGCGCGACGACCGACGGCACTACCAGGATCGCGCTGCGCGCTTCCGTCAGCCATGCGTCGCCGAATCGACGGGCGATCTGCTGCGCCGCGGCGTCCCACCCTTCGGGCAACGATTCGGCGGTGTGTCGTTCGATGCTCACGTCATCGGACACGGTCGACTCGACGCATGCGTGCGTCTTTGGCACCCTGCCGATACGCGCGTGGACGAGCACCTCGAGCATGGCGCCCGCGAACGTCAGCGCCGCGTAAATGACCGGACGGCCCGGGCTGTTGAAGCGTCCGCCGATCAGCATCGCGCCGGTGCCGCTCCAGATCGTGTGCCGCGTGTCGGCGATGCGGTACAACTTCATGCCGGAAGCCCGTAGAAGAGCTTCCACAGCACTTCCTCGACGCGACGCGCGCCGAGTTCGGTGAGCGCGACGTCCAGCGGCGCACGCCCCTCGAGCTCCGGGTGCGGTGCAGCCAGGAACTGGCGGGCCGCGTCTGCGTCATCCCACACGTACGCCGCGGTCGCGACGATTCGCGCTAGCCGTTCGGTCTTCTCGGATTCGTCCTGCGTGAGTCGGTCGCGCCGACGCTTGTAGGTTGCCTCGGGGATGATGCGCGCCAGCAGCGCGCGGCGCGCATCGGCGCCGTCGGTCGCGTGCTCAACGCCGGCCTTCAGCGCGGCCTTCGGCAGGCCGTCGCGCACACGGGCCTCGAGCTCCGCCAGCGTATGCGGTACGGGCCGAAGCTCCATCACGTCGGCCACCGCTTCAGGGGTCACAAGCAACATGTCGGATCCCTCCATAAAGTATCAATTGATACCAGAGTGCAGTTCACATGATACCAGATACAAGGGTGCCACCACGGTGCGGCCGAATCGAATGGCGGTCGGTCACTTCGGCTTGTGGCCGGCGAACCCGCGCAGCGCAGCGCGTTGCGGATTCATTACTTCTGACGTGGCATAGGTGCCGCTGAGGACCCGCTGCCGCACGCCGTCGGCCATCTCGCTCGGGAGGCTGATACTCATTGCTGAGTGATGCCCGTGGTGCCTCCTACTCCATCCTCGTAACGCCGTCACGGACCGTGGTTTGCCAGGTGCGCGCCGGGCGGGCTGAAGTACAGCGCCGCGCGATACCAGCGCTGACGCCGCTTGCGAATCAGTGTGAGCAGATCGGCACACGTAGCGACGTCGGCGGCCGTGAGCCGCGCAATGAGTTGGGGTCGAACCAGCCCTCGAGCGCGTGCTCGGGCTGCGACGTCTCAACGAGACTCGCAGCTCTCCGCGCCCTGCTTCCGGTATGGAGGGCGATGCGAGCGCGGATCTCGCGCAGGGCCCCGCCGTGGACATTGTTACGCATTTAAATGCATATCCGTGCCGATGTTCAAGAATACGATGCGCTTCAACAGCGTATTCAGGTTGACTTAACAGTTATCACATTGTCATCGCTAGATTTTTCGGGATATCAATTAAACGACGCCGAATAGATTTACGCAAGCCAACAACGACATCGAAATCAGTCTTGCAAAAAAAGGGGGTGACCATAGATTTTCTGAAGCGCCCCGAAATTCTCCTTGCATTTCCCAAATCCTGGTCAATACTGATACCAATTTAATACCAAATACATACCAAAGTAAACCAGGCTTCATCACCGGCATCCGCCGTAAAGCAAAGGAGAATGTAATGCAACGTTCGATTCACCGCCTGTGCCTGCCCCTGATCGGCGCGAGCAGCCTCATCGTGGCCAGCTCTGCGGCCTATGCCCTGCCCAGCTGCAGCGCCTGGCAATCCAGCCAGATCTATAACGCGGGCGATTACGCCTTGTACAACGGCCAAACCTGGCAAGCGCAATGGTGGACGCGAGGGGAAACGCCTACAGCCAGCCAAGGGGCCGTTTGGCAGCAGCGCGCCGCCAACTCATGCGCGCCTATCAGCGGCGGCGGCTCAGGCAGCGGCGTGCCGCCGGAACCCACGCCCACCGTGGGCTACAACGTGGGCTCTTATTTCACCCAATGGGGCATTTATCAGCGCCAGTATTTTGTGAAAAACCTGATGGCCAGCGGAGGCGATAAAAAACTCACCGTGCTCAACTACGCTTTTGGCAATGTCTACGCCAACGGCCAGTGCGGCATGGTTACGGTGGCGGAAAGCGGCAATGGCGATGGCGGCGACGCCTGGGCGGATTACCAGCGCGCCGTCTCCGCGGCGGAGTCCGTGGACGGCCAGGCAGACAGCTGGGACACCCCACTACGCGGCAACTTCAACCAACTGCGTAAGCTGAAACTGAAAAATCCGCAGCTCAAGGTGCTGATCGCCCTGGGCGGCTGGACCTGGTCCAAGAATTTCTCCACCGTAGCCGCCAGCGACGCCAGCCGCCAGGCGCTGGTTTCCTCCTGCATCAACCTCTACATCAAGGGCAACCTGCCGCAACAAGAAAACGCTGGGGGACAGGGTGTGGCGCTGGGCGTGTTTGACGGCTTTGACATCGACTGGGAATACCCGGTGGCCGGTGGCCTGCCCACCAATCATTACAGCGCAGCGGACAAGCAAAACTTCACCCTGCTGCTGGCGGAGTTCCGCCGTCAGCTGGATGCGCTGGGCCAGCAGAACAAGCGTCGCTATTACCTTTCCGCCGCGCTGGGCGCCGGAGTGGACAAAATCCGCAATACCGAACCGAGCAACTACGGCGCTTACCTGGACTGGGCCAATGTGATGTCTTATGACTTCCATGGCGGCTGGGAAGCGCAAGGCCCCACCAACTTCCACTCCAACCTCTATCCGGATCCGGCCAATCCGGCCCAGAACGACGCCAAGTTCTATGATATCGACGACGCGGTGAATGCCCTGGTCAGCGCTGGCCTGGCCCGCAACCGCATCAATGTGGGCATCCCCTTCTATGGCCGCGGCTGGACCGGCGTGGCCGCCGGCCCTAATGGCAATGGCCTGTATCAAAGCGCCACCGGCCCCGCGCCCGGCACTTACGAGGCGGGTTACGAGGACTATCGTGTGCTGGGGGGCCGCGCAGGCGCGCGTTATGTGCATCCCGTCACCAAGCAGCTGTGGAGCTATGACGGCACGCAGTTCTGGAGTTATGACACACCGGATGTGATCCGCACCAAGCTGGGCTATGTCAAAGCCCAGCAGCTGGGCGGCGTGTTCAGCTGGTCATTGGATGGCGACGATATACAAGGCTCACTGCTGTCCACCATGGGCGAGTTGCGCAGCGCCACCGCCGCCACCAAGCCCACCGGGGTGACGCCGAACCGTTAATGCTAGCAAAGCATTTTTAGCTGGAGTCCAGCATGCCGGTCCGCGTGCCCAATCCCTCGCTCAAGGTACGCGGTCTTTGAACGACGCACCGGCATTGTCGCGTTGGCGTAGGATAACGACATGAAAAAGACCTCGCTCTATCGTGGACGCCGGTTTCCTGCGGCCACCATTGCTCAGGCCGTGCGGTGGTATTTCCGCTTCCAGCTCAGCCTGCCCGATGTCGAAGAATTGCTGTTCGAGCGCGGTGTCGTGGTGAGCTGCGAAACGATCCGGCGCTGATGCGACAAATTTGGCGGGCCCAACGGGTTGATTGCGTTTCTGCGCCATCGAGGATACTTGGTCGATAAGATCGAGTGGCCAGGCATGGCGCCCGGCGACACACGGTAATGGATCCGTGGCTTCCATCTCAATGACTGATCAGCCACTCGTGTCCTGTTGGTAGTCAAGATCGTCGGGGCTGATCGTAGGATCGGCCGTCGCGCATCCGCTCAAGCCGCTCGAGCGCCTCGGCGAACACCGCCAGCGGCACCGCGTGCAACTGATCGTCGTGCCACGCGATGAGCGCCGCAACGAGCTCGTCCGTCTGCGGATCCAGCGCCCATTCTTGAGGGGCGGCCGGGATTTTTGAATATGCGAAGCTTCGCATATTCACGATTATGCTCAGCCCCGGATTATGCGTAGCGGCGGCCCGAACGCATTGAATGATGGTCGTCTTGGGCCGCTGCGGCAGACATAATTGAATGTATCGCCGAAAATGGTTGCGAACGCAACATTGCGATGTCCGCTTTCGTGCCGCGTGAGCGCTTTCAATCGATCTCGAAATCGCGGTTTACATTTGCGTTGATCCGCCTTGTGTTGAAGTCCGTTAATTCTGCTACTGGGTGCACTAGTTACGCTAATATCGCCTGTACAACGATACCTCAGAGCGCCGCTGTCGATATTTGCTGATGTTCGCGAGCAAGCGATCCATGTTTTTCGCCTGCCGTGGAATCGACGCAGGAATGTGCTCCAGATCGGCCCCGGACGTTCCACTTAAAAATCTCAGAATACTGTCCGAACGAGCAGGGCCACCTCTGTGCTCGATTTTGATGGCGTCGGCAGATTGGATCTAGCAGGCTGTTGTGGACCTTATCAGTGTTGAGTTCCCGCATTTCTTGAACGTCGCTGATTCTGGCGGCCGGCCGACAGCGGCACCCTGCATCGTCCCGCATGCGCCCCGGCGGCGCATGCGGGGGTAAGCGCTCCGTCAGGGTTTCGACGTGAGTCGGGTGATCATCGCGTTCACGGCGAGCATCTGCGCGCCGGACTTCAGCGCGTAGTTCTGGCCGGTGTAGCCGAACCAGTCCCAGCAGCCCTGGGGGTTGTAAGGGATCGTGGACGCGTTGACCTGCGGATACAGCACCACGATGTTGTTCGCATCTGCCCAGCTGTTATAGCTGGTCTTCTGATAGAAATCGTTCCCGACGACGCTCGCCGATTGCTTGCAGCCATGGAACGCAACGTGAATTCGGCACGCCGCGCCCCGCGCGCAAGTCTGCGGGACATATGCATAGGCCTCGTCGGCCATCCCGGTCGCAGCACTGGCGAATTCGCGCTGATTGAACGTGATGATCTTGCCGCTGAGCGGATTTGCCGGCGGATTCAGCGGACCGTAGATGAATTTCAGCAACGCGCCCGGCTGATCGTAGTTGTGTTTCGCGATCGTGCAATGACTGATGTAGGGCGATGCATTGGCTGGGCAGTCGTTACCGAACGACGGCGTAATCAGAGCATGGCCGGCTGGCACCGTGTTCACGTACGAGAGATTGCCGTCGGGCACGCCGGCTTCCTTGAAGAATGACACTGTCGCGTCGACGGCCTGCTGATATACGACCGTATCCTTGGTGCCGCTGAACACGTAGATCATCCGGCCGTGCTGCAGGCTGTCCAGCGGGTCGATCTGGCCGAGCGCGGCGAAGCCCTGCGCCGCGCTCACCATCAAAGCGGGATTTGGCGGCACGAAGGGCACTTGGCCCATGCAGACGCCGGCGTTGAACAGGTTGCCGGCCGCGCAGTAATACGGGCCGCCGGCGACGATGCCAGCACCGACGACGGAGCCGGAGTAGGCGACCTGATACTGAACGGCCATGAATGCGCCGGACGAAAGGCCCGATACCGAAGTATGGGTGGGATCGGCGCTCAACGCGGGAAGCGGTTCGACAGCCGAGGCGACACGAGAACACAGTGCGATGCCGATGACGGCAGCAGCCAGGGTACGAGTGATTTTCACGGCAAGACTCCTGTTTCGTCGAGGGTTCGAATGCACGAAGCGTCTTTGATGAGCGTGGTCGAAAGCTGGCGTGCAGCGTTCTGATTGTTGCGGGCAAAACGAATTGCGCGACTTTGATTCTGAATCTCGAACAGCCGAAGGGCAGCTTTTGCGACCGAAAATTGTATGATCGCCCCCGTGACTATTTCGAGACGGCACGCTGTGCGCTGATGATGTACCGAATGCATAGCCCCATTTTTCATGCGCGTCGAAGCGCGGAAAGTGACGCAATTCCGCTGCGGAAACTGTGCATGAAAAAGATCCGCAGTTGCACCTGCTTCATCTAACAGGGGGAGCCGCTGGCTCGTGTCGTAGCCCAACGCAAAGTTGTTAACTCGTGGCCCGAGTGCCTTGATCTCCGGGGGTTCTGGAGTGACAGAATTATTTTGCTCTACGACTGGCGTGGTTCCATTTTACGCTCGGGCTTTGGCGACAACCGATCAGGCATCCTCGCCGATTTGCGCTTTCGTGCCGGATTCGCACTGGTTACCTTTCCTGCTCTGATGCCTCTCTGGATCAGGTATGTCCGCTGCATTTCAGTTCAACGTCAGTTTGTTTCATGCGCCACATACTCGCCCGCTCGACGATTCATTGCATGTATGGACAGATGCGAGCTGTGCGGAGCATCACACACGTCACGCCGTCGACAGCGAAACGGCCGACATTGGTTTGGTTTTAGAGACAATCAAATCAATCTCTCTAAAAATTTAACACGCGAAGTGACAAATTTAATGCGAACGAAACCGAAGTGACAGCACTACTTTGGACAGATTGCCGACGAAATTGTCAATTCAGGCCGCACTCGCCTTCGATGGCGGGTATCTCGAGTTGGCATCTTTCCTTGCCCGGCGACTGGCCGACGATCAACACAATTTTTGAGTGAGCGAGGCGTGTTTCGGTGATAGGCGAGAATGTCCCGAAATGAAGGGTAACATAGCCCTTACTATGTTCCCCTTCATTCCGCCGGATCCTGCCTCGACATGGACCACTTCGGCGGAGCGCATCGTGCCCCTCTTTCACTGCACAACCGCGCACGTCCTAACTCGCCCCCTGAAGTTTCTACGTAAAAAGCTGTCAAACTTCCGCGTCCACACGCGCACCACACATCGGTCGCGCTAGCTTGCAAACTCATCCGTCTATCAATGCGCATCAGACGCTCGGTGTGATTCGCGACCGCAGTCAAACAACGCTCGTTTCCCAGTCCGATTTGATCGGTAAGCCAAAGTCCGGATTCACCACGCAACTCGACGAACACTAAATATCGCGGCGCGAACCGGTGCTTGGTAAATATTGGCGGCTCACCCGTTCGAAGGCCCCTGCCAGTTGGAGCTTCGACGGATTTCACCGCGCCCCCGCAGACCACCCCAACCTTCACAATTCATTTAACTTTGAATTGCGACTGTGATCCGAGCCAATGCCCGTAAGGTTTTCCGCTCTGCCCCCCAATATAAAATTTCCGTCGCCCCGCGAAAACACTAAAAAAACACTAAAAAGCGGAAGCGACGCAGCCCCATCAGGTGAGCACTGGAAGTCGCCAGCGTTCTCGGCAGCATCCGAACTGCTCGTCGCTTCAATGCCATCAGCCACCACCGAGCGTGTTACCAGCTCGACTATCCGACAACGACACGCTCAACATCAGACAAGCTGGCGAAGCGGCAACGTAGAACAACGGCGCGCGTTGGATCAATCGATTTTGACTGCCGGCTCATCTCCGTTGACCGTGTCTTCGAAATTCAACGTCTCACGCAGCTTGTCCAGCACTTCCTGATAGCTGTCATGCAGTTCCGGCCAGTCCACGCCTGGCTCCAGCGCCTCAGGATCAAGCCGCCCACCAGCCACGGCCAAGCGCACTGCGGGATGACGATGTCCAACTTTAGCCAGCCAGCCGGCGCATGCGAACTCCTCTCCTTGCCGGGATTGATGACATGCAAACATACTGGCTCCATAGTCCGGCCCCATACCCCGGTGATCAGGGCATGTACCAGCCAACTTTTCGGCCAGTTCGAGATCGAAGTTTGGAATATCTGCCGCACCCGCGGCACGGCGCCAAGGACATGACGCACAAGGTCTGCCAGATGTTTTCATAATCCAGTGGCTTCGTCATAAACGATCGCAACATCGACGACATACGCCGACGCCACGCATGGGCACTTCACCAGAACCAATTCCCGCGCCTGTGCTTCTGCCTCGCGCCTCGGTCGGCTACAGTCGCTCCACATGTCTTGCCCTAGTTTTGCGCACGCGGAAATCATCGCTCGCCCTCCTATCGCACTGTGCCGTTCTTGCAGTGCCCACACCACATGCCTTTGCTCGCATTGCACAATGCACGGCGGCCACAATATAGGCAACGGATCGAGATTGCTCCGAGATACATAGATAGCATTTCCTCGCTCAAAACCGGATCGTGTCAACCGGTACGTCAATCCCATGATGCATCAGGACTGCTTCACGGAAGGCACGCCATTCCTCAGTGCCAGCCGCCTCGTGCGTGCAATGCAGGCACTGGTCCGCGCCGGCCAACTGCTCGGTTACGGTCCGATGTACGTCTACGCCAAAACGCTTGCTGAATCGCCCGACACATGATCCATCATGACCCGTCACCCATACGGTGTCGCCAGCCGTCGAGACGTCAATACTGTAAATCTGTTCCATCAGCTCCGCTTCCTTAAGCGAGTTCGTACTTGTCGAGCAGTTCGAGTTTTCGCATCTCTTTGCGACGCCGCTCTTGCCGCGACTCCTCGGTCGGAATGATGTCGCGCTTTGCAGCCAGCGTCGCGTCGTAGCGTTCGATTTCCGCCACGAGAGTTACGAGTTCCTTCAGTTCCGCTCGGGCTCTGGTGAACATATCATTTCCTTTCTCAGCGTATTGGCCGTCGGCACGATTACTTGATCAACTGCATCCCCGCGACCTTCGAGGCCGACACGTCGAAAGTAGCCGTGTACTCGCACTCGGCTACATGCCCAGAACGCTCGATCAGGCAATCCGCGAAATCCGCCTTTGAAGACGCGAAAACGCGGAGTGCCTTACGTACCGTATCAGCACTTTCGACGACCAGCTCTTTGGTCCCGATCATCGATTCAACGATGTCCTTCATCTGCTCTCGTTCAACACCGTAGCAGCGCCCAAGTACCCAGACAACCTCGATCAATGCGACCTGCGAAACATATCCCGGCCGCTCGGGCGACAGGGACTCCATCAGTGCCGTCGCCTTCTTCGACTGAACCTCATCGTCTTGCGCGAAGTAGCGGACTAGCACGTTTGTATCCAGTCCGATCATCGCGCTGACGCCCCCTGCTCGGCGATGGCCTGATTCATGTCGTCAATCGACACCGGTTTCGCGGGCTTCTTCACAACGCCCTTGAGCGCCACGAGCGAGCGCGTCGCTGGATAGACCTCGTACCGGCCTGTCGCCTCGTTGAAGCTGAATTCGATCCGGTCGCCGGCCTCCAAGCCAAGCTGATTACGCACGTCCACCGGGATCGTGACCTGACCCTTTGAAGTAATAGTTGCTGCTGCCATGATGGCACCTCCTTCCTCCTTACTTTATGGTAAGGAGTATCAAAAAGCAAGAATAGATTCCAAACGCATCGCACCGCTAACCCCAAAATCCTCGGCCGGGATCCCCAGGGGCCCATCGAGCGCGTCGAACTGATTGACGTCGACAAACTGGCTTCGATCCTGGGCAAGGTGCCTCATGCGGTGCGAGTCCAGTCGGCAAGACAGGCTCTCGCCTCGCACCTCGGCGAGCACCCGATCTTGAACGACGTCTTGTCTAGTTGGGAGAGGTTCAAGAAGGTCCGTGGCACAGGGCCGGCCGCTGCCGCCAACTGGGCAATGACTTGCGACGTCATCACATACTGCCAGGCTCAGGCGGCGCTCGGCGCCACGGAAACGCCGGCGAGGGACGCCAGCGCACGCCTGTTCAAAAATAGCAAGTGTATCGAGTCCCTCGTGCCTTGCCTGGATGCACTGCTGGCGGGCAACATCGACGACACGCATCCGGATGCTCAAGTGTTGCAGGAGTTCGGCCTCTACCGCGAGCCGCAGCCAGCGCGTCTGGCCGGCAACATTGTGGTCCGCCGAGAACGTGGTGCGTTCCCGCTGAACTGCCCCTACTGCGCCCTGTCTCCGTCCACGGCGATGATCTAACGCCTGAGTCGTTGATACCCACTCGATTGTCAACGGGCGGGCTGGACCCTTGTATGGGCGGCCGTTCCGACGGTTCACGTTGCAACGATACCGTCGCGGGTACCGAAGAATACTGCCGGCACTTACCGCTTCTCCACGGACAGCAATGGAGAACCGGTGCTTACTTCGTTCGAAAAATCGCGAAGATGGTGCACCTCGAGACGATCTGCGGTGACAACACCGACATTGATACCGTCAAGCATTTTCCAACGCGGTCCTGACAAAGCCAACCGCTGCCAAGATCACAATCAGAAAGACTGAGCCCCACGGGTCGATTAAAGCGATTCGCTACGCATTGAATCGCTGGCCTGCGCTCGCGTATTACTGCAGCGATGTGCGCGCAGAGATCGATAACCTGATCGCTGAGCGGACGCTGCGCGGTGTCGCCCTGGGCCGTCGCAACTATCTGCCCGTGGGAGCCGACTCGGGCAGCGAACGCGCGGCGGCAATGTACGGCCTGATCACCCGGCTAACCGCGTCGACGAATTGCTGCCGTGGAGCGCAGCTACAGCGCTACTTGAGTGCTTACGCTGTTTCCAGCGCACTCAAGTTTTGCTGATGTCCGACCGATATAACGATCTGTGAGAGAACATCGCAAGCACACAATTACGGGACTATCGTGACAGCGGCTCCTATCAGGTTTCACAAGAACCCCAATGACGTCAGACTGCCGCCGATTTCACTGGCGCTTGTAAATGAGGCCAATGCGCTTTATGACTCGCTGAACCAGCTGGGACGTCAGCTGGGCGAACAACTGACGCTCGTCTACGCGTATCTCGACAAATTCGGACCCTACGTCAGCACATTTGCGTCGTGCTCCAAAGGCTGCTCGCATTGCTGTTCGATGGATGTCCAGTTGACGACCCTCGAGGCCGAATACATACAGGTTCATACCGGTGTTCCCCTGCGGGCCGCAGGGAGGTTGACGACAGGACATCGTTCGCCCTGCCCCTTCCTGACCGACGCAGGGGCGTGTGGAATATATAGGTTCCGTCCACTCGTTTGCCGCATTTTCCACGCACTCGGGGATCCGGAGAATTGCCGGCCCGGTCGCGAGCAGATCCAGTATGGCGCACCACCCCAATATGGAAACGATACTTTTCTGAATCTGCTCGGCTGGGTCAACCACGTCACCATCCACGCCGATGGGACGTGCAGAGACATTCGGGATTTCTTTCCGCACCCCCGGGAGCAGGTTCAATCGTTCTTGTCCCGTCAGGGCAGTCCGGCATCAATCTAGCAAGCTAGCTCACCGCATCAGGCAAAGAGATCAATAAGAGTTCGCCATACTGCCTGTCACTGACAACGCTACACCCAATCTCCAAGAAAGTGATATGAGCAGGTATGAGATGTATTCACGCACGCCATTCTTCGAATGCGAAATCCTCACTCCGCGTGCAAGCGAAGACCAACAGATCGTGATCGATTCGGTATTCTGGGGCGCGCCCGAATCGGCAACTGGTTTCCAGGCGGTCGACTATGCTGTTGTTCTGGACACCAACGTTTTCAACTTTATCCGGCAGAAGCCAGACAGCGAATCCGTGCAGCTGCTCCTGCAATTCGCCCAACGGCATCGACTAACGATCGATCCGGGGTTTGCACTGATTGAGCAACGACTGCGTCACGGCAATCCCGATCGCGCGCTTGAGCAGTACCGGAGTACGCTCAAGGCGGACTTCGGCATCAGCATCAGCGATGTGAATATCAACAGGCTGATATCGACACTCGAATCGCTCAAGCCGAACCTTGAATACAATGTCGCCCTGTTGCGCGACTACCTTCCATTGATCAAAGAAATATGGAATAGCACGCGCCCGTTCGAGGATCAGGTCAAGACTCTGTCCGAATGCATCATCTCAGAGGAACTGCCAAGGTTTACGTTTGCGTACCTATTTGCCGCAACCGCATTCTTCGTCAAACATAATCCTGATCTCTTTGATGCCAAAGTAGCCGCCAAGATCCAGAGCGACATGGCAATCTCGCCCAAGGCCGAAAAGGAGGCTGGCCGCCTCTGGAATGTCGCCCACGACCTGGCGCTCTTTGCCTACTGCATAGAAACCACACTCCAAGAGGGTTCAACATCGCTACACATTTCAACGATTGCATCCGCCGATGTTTCCTTTCCGGTCTTCTGCAGAAACATCAAGGCCGCAATCATCCAACACGAGTTTGACCCGGAAACCGGTCGCTATATGCGCCTGGGGCACTTCGGTCTGACTCCCGTTGGTGAGATGGATAAAGCATGCCAAAGTTATGTGATGCAGCTCCTGCCACGGCCCGAACTCGCCTCAGCGCAAATCAAGACGCAGCGGCGGGCCAGGTTGGCGGCGCTGGCCAGAAGACTGGAATCGTCCGCCAGCCAGCCTTGACCGGGCTGATTGACATTGCGAGTGTCTCCTGCTGTTGAGCGGGCTTTGTCGAGTGCAGCCTCGCCGCACCGGCGAAAAGCCGCGTGCACTTCCCGACGATGAGGCGTTCATACGCTCAACCGGGGCAACCGGCCCGCCTGGAGAATGACCCAGTCCGCTCCGTCCACATCGACGGACGGCTCGCGTGGAAGGTCACCAACCTCGCGTGCTATCTGAACAATCCTGATCCAGACAATGAGGCACATAGCTGATGCATTCACCTGGCTTCCTGCAGGGACCGGAGGGCACCATCATGGTCAAGCTCTTCGCAGGCACCGACATTCACGTCCAATTGGCTCCAGATACAGCACGACATCTTGTCCGGTTGCTTGAGCGCTTCAACTGGACGAAGTCTGATCCACAACTCTTCGACAGCAGATGGCGACGCTTCTGGCGAGGCATTCACCCCATCGAACGCAGGATCGTTTCCCTGTACGTGCAAAGCAGTAACGGTGAGCATTTCCGCACTACGACGGTCTGGCTTGGCAACCTTCCGCAGGCACTCCACTCATCCGAGACGCGGCGCAGGCCTCCCCGCGCCACGGATGGCGTGCTCAACGAGTTTGCCAATCTTGAGCAGATCCTCGTCCGCGCATGTGTCGACGCGGACAAGAACGGTGATGTACACGACGAAGATGACCTTGAGCCGAGCGGCATTGTCACGAGCCCCCCGAACTTTCCTACCTCCCGGGAGCGCGTGGGACAGGGGCGGTTGCGACAGGACAGGTATCGCGACAACGTGCTGGCCTTATGGAACAACGCATGCGCCGTCACCGGTTGTTCCCTCGCCCCTGTGGTAGTTGCCTCGCATGCGAAGCCCTGGGCTCTTTCGAACGATGGCGAACGGTTAGACCCACACAACGGACTGCCCCTGGTCGGCTCATTGGACAGGCTGTTCGACGCGGGACTGATTGGTTTCAATCCGGTCACCGGGTCCATGCACGTCGCATCGATCGTCGGAGCACATGACCGGGTGTTGCTTGGACTGCCAGCCCCCCTTCGCCGGAAACCCTGCGCAAAGCAGGCCGTATTTTTGCGCTACCACCTAGACTACGTGTTTCAGGGCGAGTGGGAAAGCGACGAGGCCAGCGGCTCGGGACAACGCTGAAATCGATGCGAAAGCCCCGGCCAGATCCCGGCGAACACCACGCTTATCGCCGCCATGCCCGTGCCATAATAGTAGAAATAATCCAGCAGCCTACACGGGGTAGCAGTAGTCATGTCCGAATGGCCACTCGAACCACGATGCCTGATTGACGACGGACGGGCTACCTGTTCCCGTTCGACTATCTCTACGGTGCCCCGGAAAATTACCATCCGACGCCATCACCGCACAGGTCCGGGGGGCGCATCAGCCGCCGCTATTGTCCGGCATACCAGAGATCATGCTGCGCCTTGCGCGATGCGCTGGCTGACGAACCGCCCCGCCCCTCCTTCTGAGGTCATCGGACCATCTCATGAGGTAACGAGCTGAGCCATGAGCTGGGCTGAACGAAGCGCCACCAATCTCCTGCCGCTGAGTGTCGAGCAACGCCAGTTTCATGTCGCACTTCGCGAATGGGTTTATGCCGGCGACATGTTCGACATGGAAACGCCGACTGAGACATGCCGGCTTTGCGGGCACCCGGATATCCGCTACCACTTCAGGATCGTCAACCAGCACAACGGCAACGAAATGCTGGTCGGCTCCGAGTGTATCAACCGGTTCGGCATCTCGGCGACCGACCCACTCGGAAATATTCTCAATGCCGAAGAATCCCGGCAACGTGTCAACCGGGATCGCCGCTTTCTGGTCACGGAAGCGAAGAAGCGCAAGCTCATCAATACGCTCGTGGAGCTCGCAGGCGTCGAAGAGCAGTTCAACATCCAGTCCTTCATTTCCTACGTCATGGAGCGGGATGCCTTCACCCCAGACCAGTTGGCTGTCCTGTTCTGGCGCCTCGATCAGCATCGTATTGAATACGCGCCCGCCGATTTCAAGGTCACTATCCGGCGAGACCGGGAAAAAACTCAGCTACGCAGAATGGCGGAGTGGAAAATCAGAAAATTGTGGCCTGCCCTGTCTGCCAGTCAACGGCGCTGGGTGCAGGAAAACACTAATTACGCACCATAGCCCTTTGTCGCGAGATACCCGACAATTTCCGTCCTCTGTGATAAACCAGCCCATTCTGGCCGCGCCTCGTCCTGAACGCGTTGACATCGCCCCATTCCACCAGGCACCGCGCCGGAAGAGTCGACCGGATTGCGGTCTGTTATGAACCAGACTTACTTCGCGATCCGCGCAACATAGAAGAGAGCATCAGGTGACGTTATCTGCACAAAGCCCACGCCTGCAGCGATACAGGAAATTTAAAACATTCACACGGTTCGCCAAGCATAAATTCAGGGTGCTCTGCGACCACAACCCTGAGGCTCAACGGTTCGACCAGATCTATTCCTTTTGCATCACGCCGGGCGGCAGAGCCGGCGGACAGAACGCACGGCAGTTCGAAGTTTTCTTTGGCGCCCGTCCCTACGATTCGGCCAGGGTTCTTGACAGTTCCATGCGCCGGACAGTGAGATTGCTTGCGGAACACGGTGCAACCCTGGAATTTATGCGGGATGATCTTGGAAGGGTTCACGTGTTTCTGCATCCTGCAGTCAGCGAAGGTACCAAGCCACTGGAAGATTTCATCAAGCTCGGGATCGTCGAAGACCCGGCGAAACTGCTGAATAATCAGGTTCTATCACGCTACTTTCGCTGGCTCATCGCGTATATGCAGTGCACGTGCCTGGAGGGTCAACCGACGCTCCGGGATCGACTCATGGTATCGGTACTTCGCCTCTTCCGGCAGCGCAGCGTCAACGGCCGTCTACGCCGGACACGGATTTCAAAGTATTCGGGCAACGTGACCCGGTGGGTATTAACGGTCGGCCTCAGCGGAACCCTGTTCTCTGTCATCCAATGGTTCTTCGCTCCGCCGACGGACGTCAGGATTCTCGCCGAGCCGCCTCGCACTCAGGCGCAGCGTACCGACCTTGTCAACCTGACCCGCGACAACGCGACGCATCTCGAAACCATGGAGCGGACGCTCGAGGTCATACGTGCGCGACTCAACGCTTCGGCGAGCCACCAGCCGCCCCCTCTGCTAACCAGTAAACAGAACGGGACGCCGCACGAGGCAACGCGGTAGGGCAGAAATCCACGCCGTCAGGAAATCCATTCCTGGGATAACCTGGCGAATGCTCCGTCCGGAACCATCACCCTCGCCAGGATCCGCGGTCTCGCTGCGCATTCCATGCGGCAGGGCCGGGCTCTTGTGCTGCGCATCGAGCCGCCTGCAGCGTGTCGCCCTTCCGGCTTCCATCCTTGCCCCCTACGGCCCGGTTCCCCGATCCGTGCCTGCGCGAGTCGCTTGCCTGGAGTCAGTGCCGTCTGCAGCCGTTGCGGCCTCCGCCGTCTTCCCTCGTTTGTCACCTCTCCCGCGACTATAGCCCGCAGGCGATGAACTCAGGAAAGACGGAGGCGACGGGACAGCCCAGATCCCTGCGAGACTACCGACGGACCTAACCTACGTCAAACGCCATTCCTTCATCCTGCAGCGCGTCGGAGAGATAGTTGTCCAGCAACCATGCTGAAACGCCTCTATACACGGTAGACCTCGCCACGAATTGCGCCGCTGGTAGGTCAAATGACAGGACCAGTTCCCCTGGTTGCTTTGGCCGCGCTTCCTTAACACATTTCCAATAGATACGCTCAAACGCTATCCTGTCTGCCGAATCAATCGTTATCGATACAGTTTGCATATTTAGGATTTCCTCAGCTCTACTGTCAAAGAAGCATGCAGCGTGGCGAATCCGTTTCGCGGTGACCGTAAGCGAATAGGTGGCATACCGTCCAACCGTCCCACCACCCACGCGATCAGCCCAGCCGCAACGCAGTTCGATCGGTGGCTGTAACGATTCAAATATCAATTGCGCCCGCGTTTCACAGCGCGGCAGTTCCACCATCGCTCGCGAGCGCAAAGATCGCCTGACGGTAAGTAGCTCCCGCAAGGTTCATGGAAATGGTTGAACCGCTTGGGTTTCCTGGACACGTTGCAGTGTTAGTGTCTGGCCTTTCATGAGCCTTCGGCCGTAGGCCGAAGGCCGTACTGCCGGGCAAACTCGCCCGGCGTCAATTCGTTGAGCGCCATGTGAGGCCGGGTCTCATTGTAGTCCCGTCGCCAGGCCTCGATCTCGCGTTTTGCCTCCGCCAGAGATTCGAACCAGTGCAGGTTCAGGCATTCGTCCCGGAACGAGCCGTTGAATGTCTCGATGAAGCTGTTATCCGTGGGCCTGCCCGGACGGCTGAAGTCGATCTGTACCTTGTAGTGGTACGCCCACATATCCAGCAGACGACCCGAGAACTCGCTGCCGTTATCGGCGAACAGGAACCGCGGCGCATGGCGCTGGGCTACCAGCCGGTTCAGCACCGACACAACGTCTTCTGCGCGCAAGCGCTGTCCGACTTCGATGGCAAGTGCTTCACGGCTGAAGACGTCTACGATCGTCAAGGCTCGCAGGCGGGTGCCGTTGGCCAGTTGATCGGCCACGAAGTCCAGGCTCCAGACCTCGTTGGGTCGAACCGGCACGCAGCGTTCACGGCGAGACACCACCATCTTGCGTCGTTTGGGCAGCTTCGAGCGTAGCTGCAACTGCTCTTCGGCGTACAGCCGGTAGACCCGGTTGCGGCTCACACGCCAGCCTTCGCGTTTGAGCAGCACATGAACGCGCCGGTAGCCGTATCGCACGTGGGCTTGCGCGATCTCACGCATACGCTGGCGTAACGCCGTCTGCGGATCCTTGACGCTGCGATAGTAGTGGGTGCTGCGCGCCTGCCTCACCAGACGGCACGCCCGCTGCGTCGGAAGACCGTAATGATCCACGATGTAGGTCACTGCCTGCCTCTTCAGCGCGGGCGGGGCCACTTTTTTGTGGCGATATCCTGCAGGATCGCCTTGTCCAGACTGAGCTCCGCAACCAGCTTCTTGAGCCGCGCATTCTCGTCCTGCAGTTGCGTCAGTTCACGGACCTGGTTTGACTCCAGGCCCGCATACAGCTTCTACCAGCGGTAGTACGTCTGCTCGGAGATTCCCAGTTGCCGGATCAGGTCCGCCACCGGCATGCCCAGCTCGGCCTGCTTGAGCGCGGCCACGATCTGCTCCACCGAGTACTGTTTGCGTTTCATCGCCAACCTCCCGCGTCATGGGGAAAATTGCTCCGAAACACTAACACTCATTTCTGTCTAGGATTTCTATAGCAGATCATGGTCATTGCCGTTGTCCGACGTTTTAGCTATGCATCTTCACGAGCAATTCACCCAAGGCAGGGAGAAAGGGAGCGATGACGGTCATATGTGCAGCGGCCGCGGTAATGAAGCCTTGATAGTGGCGCGCAAATGCTCCTTTGTCGTGTTTTGCTGATTCCAAGCGATCGATAGCGTCCAAAAGCATGTCTCTCTCGGCAGAAGCAAAAAGCTCGTTTTCGACCTTTTTCCGCATTTGACTAAACACATCCTCTTTAGATACGAGGTTGACTGAGTGGTCATTGGAATGGATGTTGACACGGGCATTGCTTCCACTCACGTTCACTGAATAATGTCCGCCGGTATGGCTATCGAATACCTTCGGGCGCGACACCTTCACCTGATAATGTGCGCCAAATGGGCCGCTGCTGTAAAACGTTGGATCGTCAACTGTGAAGACCTCTTGCTTGCCGTTCGGAAGCTGCCGCCGGATCTCGTCACCGACTCTGACATCAGCGCTCGTGTCCGTAATCAAGACCATGGTTCCCGTGAAAGATCCCTTGACGTGGCACCGCAATTCGCCCTCGGATGAAACGATCTCTACATCTTCCTGCTTCACTAATCCAGATAGGCTCATTGGAGATTCCTTTTCAATTTTTCGTAGTTATCGCTTCTTCTTCCGGGTTTCCCGTGCGCGAGTTAATGTTGTAGAAAACGCATGCGTCGATCCCCTGCTTCATTAGATGAAATGACCTGCCCGTTCGCTGAACCGCAACCCGGACAAACCTTTTTGTTTTATCTCAGCGCAGGATAACGTTCCTGCAGCCGAAACACTCAAATAGCTGTGCCATCGAAACAAGGCACATATCGTCATTTTCGACATTCGGTCCGTAGTCGCGTTGATTGGATATCTGCACAGGCCTTCTCATAAGCCCGGCCGCCCTGCCTTTCATCGACAACTGCTTCACGCAGGACAATCCCATCGTCAACCCAGACGCGGATGCCAGCAGGTGCAGGCACGGTGCCTACGATCACGAATACAATGCCTGCAAGCTGCGACCGGGCTGCAAGAGCGTGTTCGCGCGCCAGCATACGATCATCAGTGGATGGTGTCGGTGATGGCTCAGGATGTGTGTGCCAGAGCCCTATGCAATGCAGCCCCTTCTCGAAAAGCACTTCGCGCTCGGTCATCGCCCGATCTGTGTCAAAGACGACACGAGCCCACGCAGCCCGTGTGGGCACCAAAACGGTCGCAAGTTCAACGACAACCGGATCTTCCGTCAGATCTCTCACGAAGAGCTGACCCACGGATTCGTTGCTTGTGCGCGAATGTTGAACGTGATCGAGCAGCGTTTGAAGCGCTGACTCGGCGAACCGAAGCGACCATGTAGCGTCAGGCAGTCGGTACGAAAGTGCAGGTGACTTCATTCGTACCCCAACACGTTCGAAAGACTGCGGGTAGTCGTGGCGCTGTCCGCTTTCGAGACGCTGTAGGGCACGATAGCGCGTGAGTTTACAAGGACAGGTAACGCTTCAAAATAGGCACTTGATCGAACCCATGACCATACAGTCGACGGCTGTTGCATGTCGTCCAGTATCCCAATGATGCGCTCGGCTGCGAATGCCGCCACCAGCTGGATGTCGGCTGCACCATATGGGTGGAAACCGTCCGAACAGGCTGGAAGACTCACGCGTGTGTCGCGCGCGGACAAATCACTGGCGTTAACAAGTTCGTCGGCGGGGTCATCCGCTGGCCACGGCACTGCGGTCTGCGTCAATACGACGTGCCCAGCGCTGCAAAGCGGCTCCGTCCATGCGTGAACGATCGGGGTGTCACCGAACAGTGTGGACCGCATGTGTGAGATGAAGGTACGTACCGAGGATTCAGCCGTGCACTCCACCACCAGGTCGTACGTTTCCGGCCTGCAGTTTTTCGTGATCCATGTCGATGCATCGGCACGAAAACCTCGCACGTCCAGCCCTGGGATATCCCGCCAGAGTTTCCGGGCGAGAGCCGATGCCTTGGGCTGTCCTACCTCTGCGATCCCGAGCTCATGCCGACTGGTGTTCTCAACTCCCATCAACTGGACATCGACGACATCAAGATAGCCGATACCGCTGCGCGCCAGTGCCTTCGCCAGCGAGCTGCCCAGCGATCCGTTTCCCAGCAGCAGGACGCGCTTTTTTCGCCTCTCGTGCAATACATCCAGGTTATGGTCACGCGCGAGCGCCCAGTCAGCATCGACGCGCGTGACGCACACAGGTTCAATGCACGGCGCCTTTAGCAAAGGCAGCGCAGTGGCATATACCTGATACCCGAACACCAGAGGACCCTGCACCAGCACAACCAGCAGTGGTGATTGACCGGGCGGCACTTCGGGTTCGCGCTTGGCGCGCCCCTTCGCCGAACGCTTCGCCCGAGCTGCCACATCCGCACGACTGCATTTGCCAGCCCACTGCGTGAGCGAGCATTCGCCATGCGTCGCCCTGCGCACCAGTGCATCGAGGGCATCAAAAGACGCTGGCCAGGTTGCCGGCGTCCACGGCTCATCGTCGGCAAGACGCACGAAAAGTGCGCTACCGCAGACCATCGTCCCGTCGGCCCAGCCGTGTCGCGCTGCAAGCCCATGGGGCTCCACAGGCGCGACAGTAGCCACTTGCAGCGCGTAGCGTCGATGCTTCGACCCTGCCGGAATGTAGGCCGCGATGGCACCTTCCGACCAGTTACCTGTACTGCCTACATCGACGAATGTTCGCGCGGCCACGGCGCGACGGTCTGGTGCCTGTCGGCGTTTGCCGCAATAGTGGACCCAGTATGATGCGCGCTCGTTGTGGAACTGTTCTTGCACCCAATGTGGATCGGCGCTCGGGCCGAGCAACTGGTCGTCGAGGGCCTCGAGCGCGCGCGTGATAGCGGCCACAGGATCGTCATAGTCCTGGGGAATCGGCACCAGTCCAAGGCATACGTGTCCGTCAGCTTCGATGTGTGGCAGCTGCAGGAAGTGACCCGGATCAACCGAGAGTTCGCATGGGCTTGCAGGAAAGTCCAACGGCAGCGCGATGCGCACGTATCGAACCGGAAGTGCGTCATCGTGGAGGTCCACGATCCAGGCATGCCCTTCACCAGCGCGCAGACGGCCTGCCCGCCGCGCCCACGCTGAACCGGGCCCGGCGTCAAGCCAGTCCCGGACCTGTGCGGCTACCGCTTCGAACGGGCTGCGTTCCATGCTTCCTTCAGCCGAGCGTATTCGACGAGCCAGTCTTCACGGGGTGGTCAGGGTTGGCCTTCCTGTATCCGTCGGCACTGTTGACTAGCCCGTCGAGCACGTTGGCCTTGGGACGGCTTTCCCTCCAAGCTTCGAGGCCTGCCGAGCCGAAGATACTCCTGATCCTTTCTTCACTGGGGGCGCGATGGCTCTGATGCAGCAACGCGTCCAGATCGCGCTCCAATGCAGCATGCCAGCGAACAAACTCCTTCGCGCGCGCACCATCGTCCTCGTTCCACTTGTCGGCAAAGTTTTCGCTCGTGAGTTTCGGGTTTTCGACGCGCCACCCCCTGTGATCCCGCTCGATGAAATCCGGCATCGCTTCGACGAGAGCAAGTACTACCTCGATCGGGGAGGTGAATTCCGCACCACGCCGCGCATGCAGATCGGCGTAAGCCTTCGTCGCAAGCGTAACGATGATGACCGAGATTGGCATCGCCTCCTTCTTCTTCTCGTCGGCGCCCCAATACATCGTGTCGCGGTGCAGCTTCATCAACTGGACCGACCGCCGCAGGATGTCGTCAAGACCCACGTCGCCGTCCGGCAATGGTGCTACGGTTGTACGCGCCTCTACCTTCGACTTCAGTAGGGTGGTCTGGAACTGGAAGCGTCGTGCCGCATGCGTACAGAACCAGTCAGCGAACTCCTCCGGGTTCGATGGCGCCCACCGTGTCTCGGGATCTCGCACGGACAGGCTGGATCCCTGTCGCCCCGTCTGATCCCGCACCGCCGGCGTCAGATCGAAATAGTACGGCCGGCCGGGGTACGGCAAGCGCCAGCAACGACGCTTCGCTTCCGGCTTGCCCGTGACTGCCTCGTTGCCTTCGAGTGCCTTGCCAAACAACGCGAACATCAACTCCGGATCCGGGGAATCGTAATGCGGACCAGTCAGCTTCACCACCAGATCGAGATCGAAATTCACCGGATACCGTTGGCTGATGGTGGTCTGCGTGCGCATCGAGCCTTGCGGAAAGATGTGTACGTCGTGGCGAGGAATGTCCAGCTTCCTGGCCAAATCGTCAGCAAGCCTGGCGTAATCCGCCTCCGCGCGGGCACGGTCTGCAGCATCAAGCTCGAGACGGCGCAGCAGCCGCGCGATAAGCGTTTCCCACTGCTGCGTCTCGCTGCGGGCGTTAAGCGCCGCGATGACCCGCTTCGACAGTGAAAGGTTGGTCGTCATTGGAGCCTCGTTCGAGGTGAAAGTGTGAAAAACCACTGCACAGACACGAAGGGGCCTGGACGTGCACACGCTGCCCGGCACGCCCTCGCCGCTTTCCAGCAGGGCTAAATGCTACTTTTTCTCGCGCCGAACACCCTTGAACGGCGTTTTGTCCGACGTCTTGACGTCCATGAAGCGCCCGGTATCAGCATCGCGCTTCACGTAGTGCCCGGACGGCGTCTGCGTCTGACTGCGATCGCGCACTGCGCCGATGCGGTGGCCATCCCCGTAGGGCCTGTTCTTCGCCATGGCATACCCCTCAAAGTTGATAACGAGCACTATATCTAATCATTTTGACGATGTCAAACGCTCGATCGTATTCTATTACATCGGGATATCGGGTATCATTTCATCATGAACGCAACTGTCAACAATCCCAACCGAGCGCTTTTGGACCGTTTGCCTCAGGTTCAGCGCGAGCGACTCTCGCATATTGATTTCAAGCTGTACTTCCTCGGTGAGTTACGGCGCGCTGACGTCGCGGACCGTTTCGGGACCGGGCCTGCGGCCGCCACGCGCGATATTGCGCAATATAAGGAGATCGCACCGGGCAACCTCGAACTCGATAATTCGGACAAGGTCTACCGGCCAACGCAGAACTTCGTGCCACTGTTCGACCATGCGCCGCAACGTGTGCTGACCGCACTCTCCCGAGGCTTTGGCGAAGGTATTGGTGATGAACTGAAACCGATGGTGCGTTGCGAATTTCCGATCGCCCTGACCGTGCCCCGGATGTCGGTGCTTGCCCCCATCACTCGCGCCATCCACCGTGGGAAAGCGGTGCACATGACATACACATCCGTCGAAAGTGGGCGCAACGAACGGGAGATCGTGCCGATTGCGCTGGTGAACAACGGCAGTCGCTGGCACGTTCGCGCCTACGACCGACGACGCAAGGGATTTCGCGACTTCGTCTTCACACGAATGGAGAGTCCTGTCCTTCTAGAGGACAGCCCAATCGGGGACGAAGAAAAGGTCGATCAGGACGTTCAGTGGAATCGCATCATTGAACTGGAACTGGTCCCGCATCCCGAACATCCGAGACCTGAGGTCGTGATGATGGACTACGACATGCCTGATGGCGTACTGCAAGTGAAGGTGCGTGCCGCCAATGCGGGATATATGCTACGTCGCTGGACCATCGACTGCTCGCCCGATCACCGCCTAAAGGGTATCGAGTATGCCTTGTGGCTCAAAGATCCTCTGGCGCTCTACGGCGCCAGTAACGCGCAACTGGCACCCGGCTATGTAGATCCGAAAGGTGATCCCGGAAACAGGCACATCCAGGCCCTGTAGCACGGCACCCGCCAGGCCGATGGCACGATATGTCATCGGCCCTGATGTCCGCCAGCATCTCTCCCCAAGGTGAAAAGGGCAATATGCCGCAATTGGAAATCTTCTCGGATGCCGACATGGCAGCGGCAATCGACGACGCAGCTGTCAGGGGGCACGACGTCCTCGTCATTGCGAACGGCTTCACCGCAGCTCTCGCGACGCGCGACAACCCGACAAGCGTCTGGACGCTGCGCGGACGCGGTGATTTCGGCTTGAAAAGTGGTGCAGCCACCCGCGCGCCGGCCGACTCGGGCACGCTCTGGTGGCTGGATGTGACGGGATCGCCAGTTGCGTCCGACCTCACTGCTGTCACGCCAGTGCGGACTGCCCGCACAGACGTGGACGCTTGGTTGCAACATGCGGATTCGTTGACCCGACCCAGTGGACGGGGTCCTGCGCCCAAAGATGCTGACCTCGAAGACCTTGGTTATCTGGCCGCGTGGCGATGCCAGTTCTCGGGATGCGGAAAAGATCTGCGCACACACGCCGTTTCGGGCGTCGCAAGCAAGTCGAGCTATTTCGCTCACATCATCGCGTCGTCGCCCAAAGGTCCGCGCGGCGATGCCCTGCTGTCCGGCGTGCGGGCGGACGATATAGAAAACTTCCTCCTTCTCTGCGACGAATGTCACCGCCGTATTGATCGCGAAGATCCTGACCGGTTTACGGTGGCCGTGCTGCAGAAAATGCGTGAGGAAAGCATTGCAGAAGTCCGGCGGCTGCTCACTTCGCTGCAGTACCCGGAGGTAGTCCCTGTCGTGTTGATGGGCAACGTCACGGCTCAGTCACCGCACTTCGTCGCGCGTGAAGCAGAGGAGGCTCTCTGGACCCGGAAACTTCGCATGAAGCGCGGGCATGCACACACATTCTTCGAAAATGGCTGGAACCAGTACGATCCTCACTCGGGGCCGTACTGGTCATCGCTTTTCGACTCGTTGGAAGGTGAACTGCCGCAACTGCGCAAGTTTCTTCGAACAGCGTCGGACACGGCAGGTGCGACACCGCTTGCGGTTTTCCCTCTGCACGGGACGTCGGTGCTGGTGCTCGCAGGTCGCCTGTTTGGAGAAGCGAGCGCGGTCAGTCTCTTCCAGTTCAGGCGCGAGCGCCCAATTCAGGCAGAAGGTGGGCGTTGGGCGTTTGACTCAGACGTTCCGGTCTCGCCCTCAAACAAGTTTTTCGTGAATGAACTGCACCCCCATAAGGCCGGCGCCGAGGAAGCATGCCTTGTCGTCTCGCTTACGTTCAAGATTTCCCCAGATCGCCTGCCGTCCGGGTTGACTGAGAACGGCTCGTTCACGATCGGCGCACTGGAAGTCTCTTCGAGTGAACGTCTGCACCACGACATCCTGACGAGCGAAGAGGACATCGATCTGGTATCAAAGCAGCTCGGTGAGTCCGTGCGTATTCTGCAGGACGACTGGGGCGTGAAGCGTGTCCACCTGTTCGTGGGCGCGCCCGCATCAGTATGCTTCAAGTTGGGTCAGAAGCTGCAGGCGCGCAATCACGCGACGTATCGATGTCATGAGTCAATGCCCGGACCGGGAGGTAGCTTCCTGGCAACGATCGAGATCGACAACCGGGAAGTGCGGTCGCTCCGCACGGGCGAAGCACTCAAACTGGCGTAACGTGCTCGCTCACCGGCCAACACGAAGCGCTGTTCAACACTCACATGTTCCGATGAGATCGCTGTTGGGCACACACTAAGGTGCTTCGACATGCGGTAAGCGATCGGATAACGACGCCACCCTTGCTGCAGATCACTAGACTTGACATGCGATGACACCGTGTAACATGGGCGAATGTCTTATTTGCCGTCCGGCCACGTATATCGATAGGGGATACACATAATGCGAGACATCTTTGAACCCCGGCGCGAACCAGCGCGCAGTATCTACCACGCATTCCAAGCCGAGGCGACCAAACGCAAAGGGCGCAGCGTCGACGAGTGGCTAGCAGCGGAGCGCGACGCCGTATTTCGCGAAGCGACGCATCAAGCGCAAAGCCTCGGTCTGCGCGTTCCAACGATGGATGAAGTCGTTAGCGGAGAACGCTATGCCACCGGGTCGGTGGACTATGGTGCGAAGTGGGCATACTGCGTTGTAGAGGCGATGCATAAGCCCGCTTGAACGACGTGTGGCAAGAACACGGATCAGCGGAGATCGAGCGGCAGCTTCCACGGAAGCAGCGCGTCGTAGGCGTCGGCAGTTTTCGCCAGAGGCAACCTCTGGAACAGCCAGGCGAGATAGCGATATGGCTCGATTCCATTGGCCTTGCACGTTTCGACGAGGGAGTAGAGGTTGGCACTGGCCTGCGCGCCGGCGACCGCATCGGAAAACAGCCAGCCCTTGCGGCCGACGACGAACGGCCTGATCGCGTTCTCACATAGGTTGTGTGATTCATAGACATCGTTTCAACTAAAATGAAGCGATGGACCGAGAAATCGCCGCGAGATTACGTTGGGTACGCATGTATCACGAGACCGGCAATGCCGGCCTCGTGTGCGCGCGATGTGGCATATCTCGACCGACACTTCGCAAATGGCTACGCCGCTACCAGGAAGCTGGAGAAGCGGGACTCCAGTCTCGAAGCCGGCGGCCACTCCGCAGCCCAAACCAGAAGGTTTCCGCGGCTGATCGGGCGACGATCCTCCGATTGCGTGCCGAACGCAAAGGCGCACGGCGAATCCAGAATGATTTGCGACTGCACGAGCAACGAGAACTATCTCTCGCGACCATTCACAAGATCTTGAGCGAGGCGGGTGTAAAGCCGTTGATTCGATCCAGGCGACCGGCGCAGCCGAAACGCTATAGCCGGCCGGTGCCTGGAGACCGCGTCCAGATGGACACGATGAAAATCGCTCGAGGTGCGTACCAATACACGGCGATCGACGACTGTTCGAGATTCCGGGTACTGGCGATATACCCACGCAGAAATGCCCGAAATACGCTGCTTTTTCTTGATCGCGTCATTGAGGAGATGCCGTTCCCGATCCAGCGTATCCAGACCGACCGAGGCGGTGAGTTTTTCGCCGAGTCGGTGCAGCGGCGCTTGATGAGCGAATGCATCAAATTCCGACCGATCCCGCCACGCTCGCCACACCTCAATGGCAAGGTTGAGCGTTCACAGCTCACCGACCGCAACGAATTCTGGTCGCATCATCCGCCTACCGAGGATGCGATCGACCAACGCATTGAGGAGTGGCAGTTCGACTACAACTGGCGGCGCCCGCACGGCTCACTTGGTGGCAAGACGCCCATCGACCGTATCGCCGAGTTAGGCGAAGTCACACCTCTCGCGGAGGAGGTGGAAGGTGCCTACGACGAAACGAAAGAGCGAATTCGACACCGCGAATGGCGCGTCGACAAGACCCTCGCCGAACATCACCGGCGCGTGCTGGAGCTCGTGTCTCCTAACGGAGCCTCGAGCTCCAGCACGCAACGGAAACGGCGCACTAAAAAGTGAAACGATGTCCGTGAATCGCACACATAGGTTGTTCGAGATCGGCCAGTTTCCGTCACCGACGTATCGGATCAGCTTGTGCCACTGTCCGCTCATGTACTGCAATGCCTTGCCGAGCAGACTCGACGGCACGACGCCCGGCAGATGCTCGATCAGCATGCGCTCGATGATGGTGAGCACGCGGACGCTGTATCGGATACGCAATCGCTGCCGCCGCTCTGGTTTCCATTGTGCACTGCGTGCTTCGGCCGCGAACAGCTTGCCGATCAGCATCACGAAGCGCGTCGCCAGCAGATCCGGCGAGCGTGCTGCTTTCGGCACAGACTCCTCGGCTTTGATGAAGCCGCGGCGCACGTGGGCCCAACATCCGAGGTGCACGAGCTGGTGATCGTGGGCGATGCCGTTGTAGAGCTCGTATCCGTCAGTCATCAATGCAGTGCCGGGCTGCACACCAGCATAGAGCTTCTGCGCATGTTGGGCACCGCGCCCGGGCGAGTAAGAGAACATCCGCACGGGCGGCCCTGAGCCGTTGACCTGAGCCCACAGGTAACTCTTCGCCTGCGGCCTTCGCCCTGGTTCCTTCAACACCTGGAACGTTGTCTCGTCGCCGTAGATCAGGTCTGATTCGAGCAGCGCGTCGCGCATCAGGTTGATCACCGGCTGCGTGGCCAGCCCCACCCGCACCACGCTGGCGGCCAGCGTGTTCGACGAGATGTCGCCGCCGAAGCGACGCAGCAGCGTGGCCTGGCGATACAGGGGCATACCGTACTGGTATTTGCCAGTGATGATCCACGCCAGCGCGGATTCCGTGAGCAGCCCGCGAGGAATGATGCGCGCCGGTGCTGGCGTAACCTTGATACCGAGATCGCAGCTCGGGCAGGCGTACTTGACCCGCTGGTATTGAACGACGCGCACTTGCTCGGGAATCACGTCGAGCTGTTCGCTCGTTTCCACGCCGATCTCGACGAGGGCCTGGCCGTCATGCGCGCAGAACCGTTCGGACTTGGGCAGTTCGTGCCGCACGACCTCGCGTGGCAGGTTCGGATCGAGTGGTTTGCGCCCGCGCTTGCCTCGCGTGTGGGCGGCGACCGACGTGCCGGGCATATCCTCGCGCGCGGGCGCGTCGGTAGCCGCTGCAAGTGCCTCTGCTTCGTTGAACAGGCCGAGCTGGTCGGCATGGCGCGCCTCGCTCGATGCACCGAACAGTTCGTGCTTGTAGGCCCGCAGCTTCTCTTCGGCCAGATCGCGCTGGGCCGTCACGAGTCGAAGCTCAACGCGCAGCGCTTCGCGTTCTGCAAGCAGTGATTTGTATTCCTCAACACTGGGCATGACGCGACTGTTCGGCATGACCGATTAGACCATGCCGCCCTCGTGATGTTCAGCTCATCCGCGCGTAATATCGCTGGGGATGCTTCTGGATCACGGCCAGGTCGATTCCGTCAAGCAGCCAGTGCAACTGCTCGGCGGTGAGCGTGATCGTGTCGCTTCCGTTCGGCCAGATGAAGCGATCGGCTTCGAGTCGCTTGAGCAGCAACCAGAAGCCGTTGCCGCCCCAGCCGAGAATCTTGATAC
>NZ_JAAGPO010000112.1:0-32904 GCF_017104825.1 Burkholderia sp. Ac-20345
TGGCTCCCGCGCTGGCCGCGCCCGCCGCACCCGTGCGCGAAACCGCACCGATCGGCGACGCGGCGTACCTGCGCAACCCGGCGCCCGACTATCCGGCGTTCGCGCAGGACCAGGGCTGGGAAGGGCGCGTCGTGCTGCGCGTGCACGTGCTCGCGAACGGCTCACCCGATTCCGTCGAGGTCCGCACGAGCAGCGGCCGCCGCATGCTCGACAACGCGGCGGTGGCCGCGGTGAAGCGCTGGACGTTCGTGCCCGCGAAGCGCGGCGACGAAGCGGTCGACGGCTGGGTCAACGTGCCGATCGATTTCAAGCTGGGCTGACCCGCCGGGCGGCCCGCCACATTTTTCAAGGAACTCACATCATGAACGGTATCCCGACCACCTTCATCGTCCAGGGCGCGCTCTGGCTGCTCGTCGTCTTTTCCGTCGTCACGTGGACGCTGATCGTCGTGAAGGCGATCCAGAGCCTGCGGGCGAGCGCGCGCAACCGGCGCTATACGAGCGCGTTCTGGGCCGCGAACAGCTTCCACGAGGCCGCCGCGCTCGACGGTGCGAACAGCCCGGTGGGCGAACTCGCCGCGACGGGCTTCGACGCGCTGCGGCGCGCCGACGAGAGCAGCGCGCACGATCTCGAACACAGCTGGAGCCGCCACGACCTGCTCGAACGGCATCTGCGCCAGCAGATCCACAACGCGCGCCGGCGCGAGGAGGCGGGGCTGGCGGTGCTCGCGTCGATCGGCAGTACCGCGCCGTTCGTCGGCCTGTTCGGCACCGTGTTCGGCATCATCCACGCGCTGACCGCGATCACGCACAGCGCGTCCGCGAGCATCGACGTCGTCGCCGGGCCGATCGGCGAGGCGCTGGTCGCGACCGGAGTCGGCATCGCGGTCGCGGTGCCGGCCGTGCTCGCGTACAACTTCTTCGTGCGCCGCGTGAAGGCCGCGTCGGCCGACCTCGATGCGTTCGCGACCGATTTCGTCACGCTCGCGCAGAAAGCCGGCTTCCGCGTGCCGGCCGCAGCCGCTGCGCCTGCGCCGGCACGCCGTGCCGGCGACACCCGTCAGGAGGCGTTCGCATAATGGCTTTCTCTTCTTCCTCCGACAACGACGACGTGCTCAGCGAAATCAACATCACGCCGCTCGTCGACGTGATGCTCGTGCTGCTCGTCGCGTTCATCGTCACGGCCCCGCTGCTCAACAACGCGGTGCATGTGAATCTGCCGAACACCGTCGCCACGGCGCCGGCCGATCGCAAGCCGAACGTCACCGTGAGCGTCGACGACAAGGGCGTCGTGTATCTCGACAAGCGCGCGGTCGCACTGGCCGCCGTGCCGGCCGAGCTGGCGGCGCTGAAGGCCGGCCGGCCCGACGTCGCGCTCGACCTGCAGGCCGACGAGCACGTGCCGTACGGCACCGTCGCGAAACTGATGGCCGCGATCGAGCATGCGGGCATCACGCGACTGTCGGTGCTCACCGCACCGCGCGGCTGACGCGCGGTTCACGATTTCCTTTCCGAACGCATCCATGAGCATCACGGCTTCCCCCAACGTCCAGTCGATCTGGTACACGCGCTGTCCGGTACCGACGCCGCTCGGCATTGCCGCGCATCTCGGCTGGCTCGACAGCGAATTCGCCGGCGACGGCATCACCGTGCGAGCGCTGCAGGAGAGCCAGCACGCGGCGCTGCATCACGCGCACGTCGATCACTCGCTCGACAACGCGTTTAGGCAGGGCGGCAGCATTCCCGCGCTGTGGGCGCGCGCGGCCGGCGCCGATACACGGGTGGTCGCGCTGACCTGGGTCGACGAGGCGCAGGCGATCGTCGCGCTGCCGGAAAGCGGCCTGAAGCGGCCGAAGGACCTGCGCGGGCGCCGCATCGGCCTGCCGCGCCGCGACGGCGAGCGCATCGACATCTTTCGTGCGGCGGCGCTGCGCGGTTTCGTCAGTGCGCTGTCGCTCGACGGGCTCGGCCCCGCCGACGTCGAATGGGTCGACGTGCCCGCGTCGAACCTGCGCGCGCCGGTGTCGACACCGGCGACGCGCGACGCGGCATTCAGCCATCCCGCGAGCCTGTCGAGCCGGCGGCTCTATGCGGCCGAAGCGGCCGCGCTCGTGCGCGGCGAGGTCGACGCGATCTACGTGAAGGGTTCGCTCGGGCTCGAAACCGCGCACCTGATCGGCGCGCAGCCGGTCGTCGACATCGGCTTTCATCCCGATCCGCAGATCCGCATCAACAACGGATCGCCGCGGCCGCTGACCGTCAATGCGGCGACGCTCGAACGCCATCCCGACATCGTCAGCCGCTTCCTCGCGCGCGTGACCGATGTCGAAGGCTGGGCGCGCGAGCACGAGCAGGAAGTGCTCGGCTATCTCGGCCGCGAGACGGGATCGGGCCACGACTGGCTGCGGCTCGCGTACGGCGCCGACGTGCACCGGCGGCTGCGCACGGATCTCGACGAAGCGTCGATCGCCGCGCTCGACGATTTCAAGCGCTTTCTCGTTGAATGGCGATTCCTGCCGGCCGACTTCGACGTGCGTGCGTGGATCGACCGGCGCGCACTCGACGGCATCGCGACGTTGTCTCGCGACGCCGCGCGGTGAGCGCGCCGGCACGCGTCGCCGACGCATGGCGGCGCGAGCGCTTCACCGGCGGCTTCATGCTGCTGGCGCTCGCGAGCGGCACGACGATCAGCATGGCGCAGCTCGCGACGACGCTGTACGCGCTCGCGCTCGGCGTCGACAGCGCGCGCCTTGGCATCATCGCCGCGATGGAGCCGCTCGGCATCGCGTTGATGACGCTGCCGGCCGGGTTGCTCGTCGCGCGCTACGGCGCGCGGCGCGTCTACTTCGTCGCGAGCATGGGGCCGATGCTGCTCAATCTCGTCGTGCCGTTTGCCGGCGCATGGCCGCTGATCGCGCTCACGCAAGTGTTGATCGGGTTGTGCATCCCGTTCCGGATCGTGTCGATCAACGGCGTGTTTCTCGCGCGTCTCGCGCAGATCGGCCTCGCGCGCGCCGGCTGGTACCGCGCGGCGATGTCGGTCGGAACCGGCATGGTCGGGCCGTGGCTCGCGAGCTGGCTGATCGGCGCGCATGGCGCAGTCGCGACGTTCTGCGCGGCATCTGCGAGTTTCGCGGGCATGGCGCTGTTCAGCCGGACGCTGCTGGGCGACGCGGAACCGGTGCCGTGCGGTGCGAAACCTGAATCCGGCGGCCTGCGCGCGTTGCTGGCGCTCGCATGGAGTCACGACGTGCGCGAGCAGCTCGTGCTGGAGGCCGTGAACAGCGCGACACGTTCGCTCGCCGGCGCGTATACGGTGGTGCTGGCGATCCAGTCGCTCGGGCTGTCGCAGACGAAAGCCGTCGCGTTGCTGACGCTGCAGGGCGTTGTCTCGGTGATCGCACTGTTCGGGCTCGGGCATGTCGCGCAGCGGATGACGGCGCGCCGCTGCCACGCGTTCAGTCTTGCCGGCGGTGTGGCGGGGTTGCTTGCGCTGGGCCTTGCACATGACGCATGGATCGTCGGCGCGGGACTCGCCGCGCTGTGTGCCGGATCATCGCTGCTGCATCTCGTCAACATGCAGCGTCTCGGCCGTCACCCGGCCGACAAGAGCCAGGTGTCGAGCCTCTACAACCTCGCGTCGATGACGGGCGCGTTCTGCGGCCCGCTCGCCGGCAGCGCGCTCGTGCCGAGCGTCGGGTTGCCGGGCGTGTTTCTGTGCTGGCTGCCCGTCGTCGTGCTGGTTGCGTTCGCGTTGCGCGTGTCGACGGGGCGGCGCGAGGCGTCGCAGTCCGTGACTGCAAAGCTCTCCTGACGACCATCGGATCGGGTATTGCGGGATCCGCACGGTGTTGCGTGACAAGCAGTTTGCTTCCCGTCACAGATGCGCATGCAGCAACACCTGCACCACACGCATGCCGGAAGCCCCGTGCGACGGGCTTCTCGATGCTGGCATCCGAATTGCAATAGGTAACCCGTGCGTCGCGCACGCACGTGCGTTCAACCGATCAAACAGGATGACTCATCGATGTTCAGGAAAAAACTAATCGTCACCGCGCTGGGGGGACTGCTGACGGGCGGGGCCGTATCGTTGCCCGCATGGGCGGAAGATGGCGCGGCGACGGCGGCACCGGACGCGAAACCGGCGCAACAGGGCGCGGACGATACCGCCGTGGCCGCACCGAAGGCGGCACGCGCGAACCGCGGCGCGGCCGCACGCGAAACGAACCTCGGCACGGTGACGGTGACCGCGCGCCGGCGCAAGGAGAGCATCCAGGACGTGCCGGTCGCGGTGAGCGCGCTGAGCGGCGACACGATCAGGAACAACGAGCTGCGCGTGGTGAACGACGTGACGAAGTACGTACCGAACTTCACCGGCCAGTCGACCGAAGGCCGCGAGCGGCCGCGCTGGTTCCTGCGCGGCGTCGGCAGCAACGATCCGTCGGACCTGTCGCTGAGCCCGATCGGCGTGTACTTCGACGACGTCTACATCAACAGCGTGTTCGGGCAGGGCTTCCCGCTGTTCGACCTCGACCGCATCGAAGTGCTGCGCGGCCCGCAGGGCACGCTGTGGGGCAAGAATACCGTCGGCGGCGCGCTCAGCATCACGTCGCAGAAGCCGACCTTCGACGTGAGCGGCTACGGCAAGATCGGGCTCGGCCAGTACAACAGCCGGCTCGCGGAAGCCGCGATCGGCGGGCCGATCGGCAAGAACGACGTGCTGGCCGCGCGCATATCGGTGTATCACGAGAACGCCGACAGCTTCTACACGAACACCGTGCAGCAGGGGCGCTTCGGCGGCTTCCACGACAATGCGGTGCGCTTCCAGGTGCTGGCCGTGCCGACCTCGGATACCGACTTCCTGTTCAACATCCACGGCCGCAACTACACGGGCGGCGGCAATGCGTGGCACGCGCAGGGCGCGGGGCCGGGCGGCGCGAACCAGTTCGGCTTCGTCGGGTCGAGCGATCCGTACACGGTGTCGCTCAACGCGCCGTCGAGCGATCACATCTCGACCTGGGGCACGTCGCTCACCGCGCACTGGCGCATCAACCCGGCGGTGACGCTGACGTCGATCACCGCGTTCGAAGGGCTGCACCGCTGGTACCAGGACGACGAGGACTATTCGGCGTTCGACGCCGCACGTTCGCATGACCGCCTGTCGAGCCGCCAGTTCTCGCAGGAATTCCGGCTCGAATCGCCGCAGAACGACCGGTTCAGCTGGCTCGTCGGCACGCACCTGTTCACCGAGCAACTGGCCGAGCAGGGTGCCGGCGGCGGCCTGCCGGGCTCGCCGTCGCCCGCGTTCTACCACCTGACCGACCTCACGCAGCACACGCAGAGCGCGGCGATCTTCGGCAGCGTGAAGTACCGGTTCACCGACCGCTTCAACGTGACGGGCGGGCTGCGTTACACGATCGAGCGCAAGAACATCAACCTGACCGGGCTGCAGGACACCGGCAACGTGACGTTCGGCAATCCGGGCAGCTGGTGGGATCCGTCGTCGGTGTCGTCGCCGCTCGCGGTCAGCGCGCGGCAGAACCAGACGAACACATGGCGCGCGCCGACCTGGGACCTCACACCCGAATATGCGCTCAGCAGCAACGTGCGCGCGTATTTCCGCTATGCGCGCGGCTTCCGTTCGGGCGGCTACAACGGCAACGCGTACACGCAGAGCACGGTGTCGACCGTGTCGCCGGAGTACCTGACCGACTATGAAGTCGGCATCAAGAGCGAGTGGTTCGACAAGCGGCTGATCGTCAACGCGAGCGTGTTCCACTACGACTATCGCGATATCCAGGTGTTCGCGCTCGCGCCGAACCCGTTCGGTGGCCCACCGGTGTCGACATTGTCGAATGCGGGGCAGGGGCGTGCGGACGGCTTCGAGCTGGAGCTGAAGGCGCAGCCGGTCAACAGCCTCTACCTGTTCGCGAACCTCGGGATGCTGAACACGCGCTACACGGAGTTCCGCAACGTGCCGACCGCCGTCGGCAACTCGTTCGCGCGCTCGCCGCATACGACGCTCAACGCGGGCTTCGACTATCGCGTGCCGGTGTCGTTCGGCACGCTGACGGCCGGCGGCGACGTGAACTACCGCAGCCGCGAATACTTCAGCGCGACGCGGCAGACGATGCCGCAGCTCTGGCAGGGCGGTTACACGGTGCTGAACGCGCACGTGTCCTACACGACGCCAAACCAGAAGTACATCGTGACGGGCTACGTGACGAACCTGACCAACAAGGCCTACAAGAAGCTCGAGCTGTTGCCGTCGTATGGCGCGTATCCGGTGCTGTACGGCGATCCGCGCACGGTCGGGATCACGCTGACCGCGAAGATCTGACGGGCGCCACGAGCAGGAGCATGAGACGCGTGCGGCGACGCGGCGACGGGCCGTGCTTGCCGCGCGTCAGATCAGCAGCGACAGCGTCCTGAACAGCGCGAGATCCGCCTTGCGTGCCGATCGCGCATGGCGGCGGATCACGTGCAGCAGGCAGTCGATGAAGCAGCGCGCCGCATCGCTCAGCGTGCTGCTGCGCCGCGTGACGATCCCGAGGTCGCGCGGCTCGAAGGTCTCCTTCAGCGGCAATGCGCGCATCCGTTCGCCGAACGACGGCACGGCCGCGAGGATCGTCGGGCACCACGTGCACATGTCGGCCTGTTCGAGCATCGTCTGCAGCATCGCCACCGACTGCGCGCGCACGATGCGCCGTTCGTCGATTTCGGCACCGTGGCGCGTGAACAGGTAGTCGACGAGCGCGGCTTGCCCGTCGGCCGCGAAATTCAGCACCCAGTCGTGGTCGAGCAGGTCGTGGATCGACCGCGCGTGCTCGCGCGGATGGCCGGCGCGCACCATCACCGAGGTTTCGTAGCGCAGCATCGGCTCGAACGCGAACTCCTGCGTGCCGCCCGGTTGCACGTGCCCGAGCGCGAAGTCCATGCTGCCGTCGCGCAGCAGCGGCTGCGCGACGGCCATCAGCGCTTCGTAGAGTTCGAGGCGCACGTCGGGCATCCGCTCGCGAAAGCGCAGCACCGTTTCCGCGAGGAACGTCATCGTGAGCCACGGCGTGACGCCGATGCTCAGCCGGCCCTCGACGCGGCCGCGCATGCGTTCGAGATCGCTCTGCGCGTGTTCGAGCTGTTTCAGCACGAGCTTCGCGTGCGTGAGCAGCGTCTTTCCGTATTCGGTGAAGCCGATCCCCTCCGGCGCGCGGACCAGCAGCGGCAGGCGCTCGCTGGCCTCCAGCTCGCGCAGCGCGCGTGTGACGGCGGCCTGCGACAGCCCGAGCGTGCGTGCCGCGCCGCGGATGCTCCCGGCCTCCGCGCTCGCGACGAGCGCCTGCAACTGATGCAGCTTGATCGTGCTCATGGTGCGATACCCGACAACGAAAGGTTGTCATCATAACGAAACCGCGGCTGTTCGCCGGGATTTTCGCTGCCTACGATGCGGCCACGATCGGTCATTCGGGCGATCGGCAACCGGAGTGCATCGAGGAGAATCGGGGTTGGACCACAAACCTATCCAGACGGAAATGGCGGCCATCGAGACGGAAATGATCGCGCTGCGCCGCCGGCTGCACGCGCATCCGGAGCTCGGCTTCGAGGAACATGCGACGAGCGACCTCGTGGCCGATTTCCTGACAACGTGGGGTTATCGGGTGACGCGCGGGCTCGGCGGCACGGGCGTGGTCGGTACATTGACGCGCGGCCCCGGGAAACGGCTCGGGCTGCGCGCGGACATGGACGCGCTGCCGATCCGCGAGACGACCGGGCTGCCGCATGCAAGCCGGTACGACGGCGTGATGCACGCGTGCGGCCACGACGGTCATACGGCGATGCTGCTCGCGGCGGCGCGCTGCCTGGCCGAGCGCGCCCGCTTCACGGGCACGCTGAACCTGATATTCCAGCCGGCCGAGGAAGGGCTCGGCGGCGCGAAGCGGATGATCGACGACGGGCTGTTCGAGCGGTTTCCGTGCGATGCGGTGTTCGCGATGCACAACGTGCCGGGCCTGCCGGCCGGCGTGCTCGGTTTTTGCGACGGCCCGGCGATGGCGTCGGCCGACGAGGTGCGCGTGCGCGTGACCGGGCGCGGCGGGCATGGCGCGGCGCCGCATACGACGATCGATCCGGTGGTCGTGTGCGCGTCGATCGTGATGGCGCTGCAGACCGTCGTGTCGCGCAACGTGAACCCGCAGGACCTGGCAATCGTGACGGCCGGTTCGATCCATGCGGGCACCGCGTCGAACGTGATCCCGCCGCATGCGGATCTGGAACTCAGCGTGCGTGCGCTGTCGCCGGACGTGCGCGCACTGCTCGAACGGCGCATTCGCGAGATCGTGCACGGGCAGGCCGCGAGCTACGGCGCGACGGCCGAGATCGACTACCGGCACGAGTACCCGGTGCTCGTCAATCACGCGGCGGAAACCGCGTTTGCGCGCGACGTCGCCCGCGAATGGGGCGGCGACGCCGCACTGATCCCGCATCTGCGGCCGATCGCGGCCAGCGAGGATTTCGCGTTCATGCTGAACGCATGCCCCGGCAGCTACCTGTCGATCGGCAACGGCGACGGCGCCGCCGGATGCGGGCTGCACCATCCCGGCTACGACTTCAACGACGCGTGCCTCGCCACGGGCGCGAGCTACTGGATTGCGCTGGCGGAACGCTACCTCGCGTGATGGCCTCGCACGGATTTGACTGACGATTCACACAAGGAAGGAGACTGGCAATGAAGCAGTGGAAACGGATGGCGGCGCTCGCGGTGGCGCTGGCGGCAGGGGCGGCGCATGCGGGCGACTGGGCGGGCAAGGAGATCCGCCTCGCGGTCGATCCGACTTACCCGCCGCTCGAATACAAGTTGCCCGACGGCACGCTGACGGGCTTCGGGATCGACATCACGAACGCGTTGTGCGCGGAGCTGCATGCGCGCTGCGTGTGGGTCGAGTCGAGCTTCGACGGGATGATTCCCGGGTTGCTCGCGCGCAAGTTCGACGTGATTGCATCGTCGATGACGATCACGCCGAAGCGGCAGCAGCAGATCGCATTCACGAACCGCATCTCGAATGCGCCGGCGCGCCTCGTCGCGCGCAAGGGTTCGCCGCTGCTGCCGACGGCCGACGCGCTGAAGGGCAAGCGCGTGGGCGTCGAGCAGGGTTCCGCGCAGGCCGACTACGCGATCGCGAACTGGCAGCGGGCCGGCGTGCAGATCGTGTCGTACCAGAACCAGGACCAGGTCTATGCCGATCTCGTGACGGGCCGGCTCGATGCGGCGTTCCAGGCATCGATCGCGGCGAACGACGGCTTCCTGAAGAAGCCGCAGGGCAAGGATTTCGCGTTCGTCGGCGGCGCGATCGACGACGTGAAGTACTTCGGGCAGGGCGACGGGCTCGGGCTGCGCAAGCAGGACAACGACCTGCGCGACGCCTTCAACCGCGCGCTTGCGACGATCCTCGCGAACGGCACGTACCAGCGTATCAACAAGAAGTACTTCGATTTCGACATCTACGGCGCGAAGTAAGCGGCGACGCCCGTCAGGGGGCGGAAACGACAATATAAATAAGGATTACGGATGAACTGGAGATTGTTTTTCGTCGCGATTCCGGTGCTGTGCGCAGCGCCCGCGTTCGCGCAAGGCAGCGTCACACTGTACGGCCTCGTCGATGCAGGCATCGACTACACGAACAACGTCGGCGGCCACAGTGCGTGGCAGATGGCGAGCGGCTTCGCGCAGGGCAGCCGCTGGGGGCTGAAGGGCACCGAGGATCTGGGCGGCGGCTACAGCGCGCTGTTCCAGATCGAGAATGGCTTCAACGTGAACAGCGGCACGCTCGCGCAGGGCGGCCGCATGTTCGGGCGGCAGGCCTACGTCGGGCTCGGCAGCGCGCGTTTCGGCACGCTGACGCTCGGCCGGCAATACGACGCGGTGGTCGACTTTCTCGCGCCGACGACCGCGAACGGCAGCTGGGGCGTCTATCCGTTCTCGCATCCGCTCGACAACGACAACACCGGCAACACGTTTCGCGTGAACAACACGGTGAAGTATGCGAGCCCGGATTTCGCCGGCTTCTCGTTCGGCGGTACGTACAGTTTCAGCAACGACACGGGCTTCGCGAACAACCGGCAGTGGAGCGTCGGCGCGCAGTACGAGCAGGGCGGGTTGCTCGTCGGCGCGGCGTTCCTGAATGCGGACAACCCGGGAGCGACGTCGGGCGGCGCGATCGCGGGTTCGGGATCGGTCGGCGCCGATGCGAACTTCGCGTCGGCACGGCTGCGGATCTTCGGTGCGGGCATCAACTACACGGCGGGGCCCGCGACGGTCGGGTTCGCGTACACGAACAGCAACGTCACGCGTCCGACCGCGAACGTCGGCTACCTGTTCGGCGACGAAACGATCGAGCCGGTGACTGGCCCGCTCGCGGGCGGCACGGTGTCGTCGATCAAGTACCAGAACTTCGAGGTGAACGGCAAATACCAGTTCACACCCGCGCTGTTCGTCGGCGCGCAGTACGTGTACACGACGGTGCGCTATGACGCGACGACGGGCACCGCGAAGCCGAAGATCCATTCGCTCGGGCTGATGGCCGACTACAACCTGTCGAAGCGCACGGACGTGTACCTGATGGGCGCGTACCAGCGGATCGCGGGCGATGCGACGGGTTCATCGCTCGACCAGGCCTATGTTCCCGGCGCGGCGGACCTGTCGTCGACGTCGAAGCAACTGATGGTGCACGCGGGGATCCGTCACAAGTTCTGACGGCGCGATGAGGGGAAGGGCGGCGGGCGCGGCACTGCACCGCCCGCCGCCCGTCACGCTTACTGCGCGACGCGAATCACGACCTTGCCGAAGTGCTGCCCCGACTGCAGGTATGCATACGCCTGCGGCACTTCGTCAAAGCCGAACACGCGATCGACCACCGGCTTGATCTGCTTCGCGTCGACGAGCCGCACGACGTCGTCGAGCATCGCGCGGCTGCCGACCATGATCCCGTGCAGTTGCCGGATCCCGCCGATCAGCGACAGCAGCCCGAGGTCGGGGCCGGCGAAGCTGCTGAGGCCGCCGATCACCGACACGATCCCGCCCATCTTCGTCGCGGCGACCGAGCGCGGCAGCGTGTCCTTGCCGCCGACTTCGACGACCAGATCCGCCCCTGCGCCGCCGGTGAGCCGCAGCACTTCGTTTTGCCATTCGGGCGTCGTGCGATAGTTGATGGTTGCGTTCGCACCGAGTGCGCGGGCGCGCTCGAGCTTCTCGTCGCTCGACGACGTGATGATCGTGCGCAGCCCCGCCGCATGCGCGAGCTGCAGCGCGACGATCGACACGCCGCCCGTGCCGAGCAGCACGACGGTCGCGCCGGGCCCCAGGCGGCCGTCGGCGAACAGCGCGTTCCACGCGGTGATGCCCGCGCAAGACAGCGTCGCCGCTTCGTCGTAGTTCAGATGCGAGGGAATCGCGACCAGCGCGGCTTCATCGGACACGAAGTGTTCGGCCAGCACGCCGTCGAATTGCGCGCCGGGCGACCCCGACGTTTTCTGCGGCGTCGGCGGCCCGTCGATCCAGTGCGGGAAGTACGTGTTGATCACGCGATCGCCCGGCTTGAAGCGCGTGACGTCGCGGCCGGTTTCGATGACTTCGCCGGCGCCGTCGGCAACCGGAATCATCGCGTCCGTGCCGATGCCGAGGTAGTCGCCGCGGGCGAACATCAGGTCGCGGTAGTTCAGTCCGGCCGAGTGGATCTTCACGACGACGTCGGTCGGCCCGACCGCGCGGCGTGTCGCGTCGATGCGCCGAAGCCCGGCCACGCCGTCGCCCGGTTTCACTTGGCATGCGTGCATGTCGACTCCTTTTCGAGATAGAGCGGACTATCATAGTGTTGCGCACGGGGACGCATTGGCGAGAATTTGGCCAACGACTGTCGCCTGTGTGGACACAAACCTGTGACCCAACCGGAGCGGAATGGCATGGACGAGCGGCTGAGAGGCGTCGCCGAATTTGTCGACGTGGTGGAGTCGGGCAGCTTCGCGGCGGCGGCGCTGCGGCTGGGCGTCACGCGCTCGGCCGTCGCGAAGGTCGTCGCGCGGCTCGAACGCCGTCTCGGCACACGGCTCCTGCAGCGCACGACACGCCAGCTCGGCCTGACCGACGAAGGGCTCGTCTATTACGAGCAGTGCCGGCGGCTGCTGGCCGAACTCGGCGAGACGGAGGCCGCGCTCGACGCGGGGCAGCGTGAGCCGGCGGGGCGGCTGCGCGTCAGCGTGCCCGTGCTGTTCGGGCGGCAATGCGTGGCGCCCGTCATGCGGCGCCTCGTGGAGCGCCATCCGCGGCTCGAAATCGACGTGTCGTTCAGCGATCGCGTGGCCGACCTGGTCAACGACGGGTTCGACATCGCCGTGCGCATCGGCGAGCTCGCCGATACGAGCGCGCTCGTCGGCCGGAAGCTCGGCGTGCAGCGCATGGGCATCTGCGCGTCGCCGGCGTATCTCGAACGTCATGGCCGGCCGGCGGGGCTCGACGCACTCGCGTCGCACGTCGGCATCGCATATTCGCGCGGCGGACAACCGACGCCGTGGCGGGTTGTCGGCGCGGACGGCGCGGTACACGACCATCGCCCGGCGGGCCGCCTGCGGCTCGACGACCTGCAGGCGATCGCCGATGCGGCCGCCGCCGGCGCGGGCCTCGCGTGGCTGCCGTGCTGGCTGATGGCGCCTTACCTGCGCGACGGCCGCCTCGCGCTCGTGCTGGACAGCAACAGCGTATCGGGTGCCGAAGTGTTCGCGGTGCGGCCGGCATCGCGCCAGGTACCGTCGAAGGTGCGCGTCGTCATCGATGCGCTCGTCGACGAGATACCGCGCATGCTGGCGTCGGACGATTGAGGCGGGCGCGACAGGCCTGCGCCGCGCCGTTTAACCCGGTGCTCGATGCGGATTGCAATCCACCGAATACTCCGCTTGTTCGCCATTGACGTGCAGCACCAGCGTCGCCATGCAGATATCGCCCGAACCGACGCTCAGCCGCAGCGTCGCGAGCGGCTGATCCTCGCCGCCCGCGAGTCGCGATTCGCCGGAGCGCGTCAGCGAGGCCGAGCCCGCACCGCCGGTTTTCGTGATGCGCAGGCTGTACGACACGTCGACCGGTGCGGCCGCCCGCACGTGCGGCACGATATTCACGCCGCCGGCACTGGCGGCGATGTCGAAATAGGCGTTGAGATCGTGAATGCCAACCATGATCGTCCCCTGTCGAATGAAAAAAAGGCCGAACGGGCATCCGTCCGGCCTTTTCGCTACGCCGGCGATGCTTAGTGCTGCTTGACCGAGACGGTGTTGTTGAAGCCGCTCTGGTTGATGCTCGCGTAGTTCCCGTTGCCTTGCTGCAGCAGCGAGGCGTTGTTGTTGTAGCCGATCTGCGTCACGTAGCCCTGGTTGCCGGTGCCCGAGACTTGCGATGCGTTGATGACGTTGAAGCCACCGATTTCCGAGAGGCTCAGCACGTCATTCGCACCCGTCTGGGACGCATTGGCGTAGTTGCCGATGTCGCCCGACTGGCTCACCGTCGCCAGCGAACCCGCTGCCGACTGTGCCACGTACGCCTGGTTGTAAGCCGAACCCTGCGTAATGGCTGCCGTCGAACCGGCCGAGCCGCTTTGCGTGATCGCCGCCGTGTTGCCCGCGGCGGTTTGCGTAATGGACGCGCTGTTGCCGTAGCCGAACTGCTGCGTGATCGTCGCGGTGTTCGACGCGGCCGACTGGTTGATCGTCGCGTTGTCGCCGAACTCGAACCACTGATTGACCGTTGCGTTGTTGTTGTCCGCGGTTTGCGTGATCGAGGTCGTGTTGGCGAGTGCCGCGAACTGGTTCACCGTTGCGTTGTTGCCGCTCAGGCCGCCCGATTGCGAGATCGTCGTCTGGTTGTTGGCGCCGGCCGTCGACGTCACGTTGGCGGTTTCGGTGCCGCTCTGGGTCGTCGTGACGTTGTCGCCGATCTCGGCGAACTGCGTCACGTTCGCGTTGGTCGTGCCGCCCGTTTGCGTGATCGACGTCGTGTTGCCGCCGCCCCAGGTCGTCTGGACATTCGCGGTGCCGTTGTTGCCGGTCTGCGTGATGCCGACGGTGTTGGCGAAGGTGTCGGTCTGCGCGACCGTCGCGTTGTTGCCGATCGCCGACTGGCTCGGCGAGCCCTGGTTGATCGTCACGCTGTTCCAGCCGCCGCCCTGCTGCGAGATCGATGCGCTATCGATGTAGCTGTACTGGTTGATCGTGTTGGTGTCGTATTGCGGGCCGCCCGTGTACGCCGACGTCGTTTGCGTGATGTTCGCCGAGAAATCGCCGCCGCCGGACTGCGTCACGTAGTTCCGCTCGTTCGACGTGCCCGTCTGCGACACGTTCACGCTCGAGTACGGCTGCGCCCACCAGGAGTTCTGCTGGATCACGGTCGTATCGCCGCTGCCGCCTTGCGTCGTCACGTTGGCGACGAACCCGTAGCGCGGATCGTTGCCGTATGCCGACTGGGTAATCGACACCGAATCCCCGGACGTTGCCGTCTGTTCGACGGTTGCCGAGTTGAAGTTGCCGGTTTGCCCGATGTTCACGGTGTTACCCGACGAATCGGCCTGTGCGGCAGCCGATGCGAGCATCAGCACGGCGATTGCGATTGCAGACTTGGTCACCTTCATTTGTTGCTCCTGATTCGAAAGAAAATTCGCCGGAAAAGTCGGTCTTTTACCGGCACCCCCGCCAATTGAGGGCGCTCTCACGCCCCACACCTCACACCACTACAAGCAAAGCACTTGCATCCTGCGTAACCGTTACCGCGTCACCACCGTGGCGCGCGCACCGTTGCCGGTCTGGATCACCTGGATGCCGGTGTTCGATCCGCCCTGCACGATGTTCAACGCGTTGTTGCTGCCGTTCTGCGTGACGCGCGCCGATAGCGACGTGCCGACCTGCGTCGAATCGACCGAATTGCCGGCACCGTTCTGTTGCACCTGCAACGTGTTGCCGTTGCCGCGCTGCGTCACGTTCAACGTATTGCCGAAGCCGGCCTGCGCTGCCGCGATCCAGTTCTGCGCACCGGTCTGCCGCGCGACGATCGAATTGCCGTCGCCGGCCTGCCAGATCAGCGCCCCGTTATGGCCCGCCTGGTCCAGCGACGCGGCGTTGCCGACGCCGCTCTGCCGGACGGCAACGATGTTGCCGCTGTAGTCGAATGCCGGTTCGGGCGGGCCGAGATCGTTGAGCGGCACGGGTGCCGCCGACACAGCCTGCATGGCCGCTGCTGCCCACACGGTCGCGAGCACCCGCCGCACTGCGCGGGCGCGCCCGTTCCGATCATGCTGTCGATTCATCATGTGTTCTCCGCTGGCCGGCCGATGCCGGTTAATGAGTGGACGCGACCGCACGATCGATCTTCTGCGGGTCGTACGCGGTGTTGGCGTCCTCCATGTCCTGCGCGTATTGCCGGTCTTCCTGCAGATACCGCTGCATCGTCGGGTCGTACCAGTCCTGGTCGCTCTTCAGTGCCCAGGTCTGGTTCGCGACACCCTGGACGATCAGGTGCGTGAGCGCCGATTCGATCGCTTCGTTCACGCAGATCTGCGCGGGTTCGTTGCGGGTCAGCCCGGCTTCCGCCTGCAGCAGGTCCTTGAAGCCGACGAAGCGATAGATGCCCGTATCGACCTGATAGGAGTAGACGGTCTTGGTCGTCGAGACGCTGTTGAGCACCTGGCCCGTGCGGATGTCGATCGCACGCAGGTTGACGGTGACCTGGTCGATCCGGTATTGCGTCGACCCGCTGATCCCGAGGTAGGCGACGCCGGCCCCGCCGGTCCGGACGTTCGTGTCGTAGCCGACGATGCCGCCTTCGAGCACGATGTTCGCCGGCATGAGCGGTGCCATCGCATCGTTCTGCGCCTTCTTCGCATCCGCGCCGTCGGTGGCGCGCATGATCTTGCGTTCGGTCAGCAGATCCTGCAGGTTCTCGCGTTCCACCGGCGTGAACCAGCCGGAGTCGCGCATCGCCTTGACGAGGAACGACGCGCCGCCCTGCGTGACCTGCGACGAAAAGGAGCTGTCCGGCGACGCCTTGTATTGCCCGGTCAGGTCGCGAAAGCCGTACACGGCCGCGACGATCTTGCCCTTCGGCGGCGGGAGATGCGTGAGGTCGCGCGTGGTGCGTGTCGGCGGTGTCAGCGTGGCATTGCTCAACGCGGGCATCGGCCGTGTGACGCAGCCGACCAGCGACAGCAGCAGCACTGCGCCCATTGCGATTCGTGTCATCCCCGTGTTGAAGCGTGCGCGTTCAGCGTTTTTCTTCATGATTCGCTCAGTTGTTTTTTGATTTATTGGCCGTTGCTGACGATGAAGGTCGAGGTCGCGCCCGTCGTCTTGTCGGTGGTCGTCACTTGCAGGTTGCCGTTGCCGGCCGAACTCACGACGATCGTGAAATTGCCCGTGCTGATCGTCCCCGGCTTGAGCTCGCCGTTGGTGCCGACGATCGAGTTCGTCACCGAGCCGGCGACGCGCGACAGGATCGCCTGCTGCAGCTGCGCATTGAACTGGTCGAGCGACGACGTGGACGTCGGCGACGAATAGGCAGACAGCGACGGATCCGTGTGCTTGTTCTGCGCATTGGCCTCGTTGAGCAGGTTGGGGCCGTTGGCCGGGTTGCCGCCGAAGTTCGGGTTGTTCGGCTGATAAACCAGCGTCGACGACCACGCATAGGGCGAAGCCGCGGTCATCGCGACCAGCGCGATCAAACTCAATCTGATTCGATTCATTTTCACAAACCCCTGATTTTGATTAATCGACTAAATCTCGTCTTTCGCCAGATCCGAATCGGGAAACAGCAAATTCGATAGATCGTCCTGAATGACGGTTTGAAAGGAAATGCTGGCGGCGTTTTCGGCCACGGCCCGGACATTGGCCCGTGCGATCGGCAGGAAGGTCTGGAATACGCGCTTCTGCTGGAATTCGACCCAGATCAGGCTGCCGTAACGCCCGGACGGGCGTTCGTGAATGGCGACCATGTAGCGCTCGCTCAGCGGGATTTCCGACCACGTCTGCGAGAAGTACGTATAGAAGTCCCGGCCGGCGAGCGTGACGGCGTCGGTCGTGACCGTTCCGCCGAGCTGGTCTTCCGGAAGTGCGTGGCGGGCGGCGGCCCTGGCACTGGCCGACGCGGCGCCGGCGGCCGGCTTCGCGGCGGCCAGGCCCGCGCCGGGCGAGGGTTTCGGCGCTTCAAGGACGCGCTCGGCGTTCAGCAGCGTCGACGGCGGCGCGATCGGATGTCCGCCGTTCGCCGCGGCGGAAGGCGGCGCGTCGACGGTGTCCTGGGCCTGCGCGCGTGCCGTCGCGAATAGCGACAGGCACGTCACGGCCCCCCAGGCCAATCGCCTGCTTGCGCTCGAAACCATTTCCCCGACCCCCGGATTCATTTGTACGAAATAGGCCGCCGCCCGATTTTCGGGTTATTCGTTCCTGGTTGAACGCGGCACATGGTGGGGGGAGTCAGCAAGAGGCGTGCCTGCGGCTGTTTTAAACGGATTTTATTTTCAAGTGGTTATTCGTCTTATTTTTGGGGTGCATATTTTCTTCACGTAAAACGTTTGCGAGTCTGATATTCATTAACAAGCTTTCTTTTATTTATGGCGCATTACAGTTAAATCAGACGATATTCGATGGAAATCGTAATTTTCAAATTCCTGGCGATGCTGATGCGCGGCAAACGTAACGTACTGCTACGAGCACGCCCGTAACGACACGACGTAACGTCCCGTTACACACGTAGAATCGTCCGACGAAAGCGCAGGTTCCGGGCCTCCGCCCCGGAAACATCTCTCCACGTTATTCAAGTGAACGGACTTCGGGAGCACTCATGTCATCTCGCACGTATCTCGTTACCGGCGCATCGCGCGGCATAGGCCTCGCGGTGAGCGCATTGCTCGCACGACGCGGCCATCGCGTCATCGGCCTCGCGCGGCATGCGCAGGGCATCGACTTTCCCGGCGAATTGCGCGCATGCGATCTCGCCGACTTCGAACAGACGGCGGCAACTCTTGCACGCATCGGCGAGCAGCACGATGTCGACGGCATCGTGAACAACGCGGGCATCGTGTTGCCGCAACCGCTCGGGAAGATCGATTTCCAGTCGCTGCAGACCGTGTTCGATCTCAACGTGCGGGCCGCGATCCAGGTCACGCAGCATTTCGCGGATGCGATGAAGGCACGTGGTTACGGGCGCATCGTCAACATCTGCAGCCGCGCGATCTTCGGCAGTCTCGATCGCACCGCGTATTCCGCCGCGAAGAGCGCACTCGTCGGCTGCACGCGCACGTGGGCGCTCGAACTGGCCGAACACGGCGTGACCGTCAACGCGATTGCGCCGGGGCCGATCGAGACGGAACTGTTCCGGCAGACGCGGCCCGTCGGCAGCGAAGCGGAACGCAAGGTGCTCGCGACGATTCCCGCGCGCCGGCTCGGCACATCCGATGACGTGGCGGCCGCGATCGCGTTCTTCCTGTCGGACGAAGCCGGTTTCGTCACGGGGCAGGTGCTGGCCGTGGATGGCGGCGGCAGTCTCGGCGGGCGTAGCTGACGCGCTACACGAAGCAGACAGGAACGAGGCCCGGCAGCGGCCGGTTTCGGCACGCATTCCGGGCGCGCACATATGCGGGTGCTGATCGCCGGCATTCCGCTTGCGCGCATATTCCGCTACCCCGTTAGCATGTGACGAATCGGACTTTGGGTGCCGTGCGCGCGACGCTAAGATCGCCGATCCCGTAGATCGAGCGTTCAGAACAATGAAAAAGTCCGCGTCGCCGTTGCATGCTTTTCGTTTCCGTGTCGTTTGCGCCGCGATTGCCGGCGCGCTGTCGCTCGCATCGTGCGGCGGCGTCGACAGCGATACGCCGTCGTCACAAACGAACACCACGCCGCCGCTGGCGGCGAAACGCCCGAACATCCTGTACATCATGGCCGACGATCTCGGCTATTCCGACATCCATGCATTCGGCGGCGAGATCAACACGCCGAACCTCGACGCGCTCGTCGCGTCGGGCCGGATCCTGTCGAACCATCACACGGGCACCGTCTGCGCGATCACGCGCGCGATGCTGGTGTCCGGCACCGACCACCATCTCGTCGGCGAAGGCACGATGGGCGTACCGACCGACGAACGGCGCGGCCTGCCCGGCTACGAGGGCTACCTGAACGACCGTGCGCTGTCGTTCGCACAACTATTGAAGGATGCCGGCTACCACACCTACATCGCGGGCAAGTGGCACATCGGTTCGGGGATCGTCGGCAGCACGACGGGCAGCGGGCAGACGCCGGACCAGTGGGGTTTCGAGCACAGCTACGTGCTGCTCGGCGGCGCGGCGACGAACCACTTCGCGCATGAGCCGGCCGGCTCGTCGAACTACACGGAAGACGGCCGCTACGTGCAACCGGGCCAGCCCGGGCAGCCGGGCGGCTCGGGCGGCAGCCCGGCCGTGTTCTATTCGACCGATTTCTATACGCAGAAGCTGATCTCGTACATCGATTCGAACAAGCGCGACGGCAAGCCGTTCTTCGCGTACGCGGCCTACACGTCGCCGCACTGGCCGCTGCAGGTGCCCGATCCCTGGCTGCACAAGTACGCGGGCGTGTATGACGCCGGCTACGACGCGATCCGCAACGCGCGGATCGCGCGGCAGAAGGCGCTCGGCCTGATCCCCGCCGATTTCAAGCCGTTCGACGGCCTGCCTGAAACGACGGCCGCGTCGCCCGCGACCGCGAACAACGGCACGGCCGGCGCGAAATACATCAGCGCGGTGCATTCGGCCGCGGACGGCTACAGCGACTACGGCCCCGGCAAGGTCGACAAGCTGTGGTCGAGCCTGTCGCCGGCAGAGCGCAAGGCACAGTCGCGCTACATGGAGATCTATGCGGGGATGGTCGAGAACCTCGACTACAACATCGGCCTCCTGATCCAGCACCTGAAGGACATCGGCGAATACGACAACACGTTCATCATGTTCCAGTCGGACAACGGCGCGGAAGGCTGGCCGATCGACGGCGGCGCTGACCCGACGGCGACCGATACCGCGAACGGGCAGGATCCGATTTACTCGACGCTCGGCACCGACAACGGCAAGCAGAACGCGCAGCGCCTGCAGTACGGGCTGCGCTGGGCCGAGGTGAGCGCGTCGCCGTTCCGGCTCACGAAGGGCTATTCGGCCGAAGGCGGCGTATCGACGCCGACGATCGTGCGCCTGCCCGGCCAGTCGCAGCAGTTGCCGACGCTGCGCGCATTCACGCACGTGACCGACAACACGGCGACGTTCCTCGCGGTCGCGGGCGTCACACCGCCGTCGCAGCCGGCGCCGCCGCTCGTCAACACGCTGACGGGTGTCGACCAGAACAAGGGCAAGGTGGTCTACAACAACCGCTACGTGTATCCGGTCACGGGCCAATCGCTGCTGCCGGTGCTCACGGGCACGGCGACGGGCGAAGTGCATACCGCGCCGTTCGGCGACGAAGCGTACGGCCGCGCGTACCTGCGCAGTGGCGACGGCCGCTGGAAGGCACTGTGGACCGAGCCGCCGCTCGGGCCGCTCGATGGTCACTGGCAGCTGTACGACCTCGCGTCGGATCGCGGCGAGACGACCGACGTGTCGGCACAGAACCCGTCGGTGATCAGCACGCTGGTCGACCAGTGGAAGACTTACATGAGCAACGTCGGCGGTGTCGAACCGCTGCGTCCGCGCGGCTACTACTGAACCCGGGAGCGACACGATGCGGTTCCGGTTCTGGACGATCGGCGCGGCGCTTGCCGGCACGCTGTTCGCCGCCGCGTTCGCGGCCGGCTATGCGAATCCCGTCGCACCGGCGGGCGATGCATTCGACGACGCGAATCGCGGCCGCGCGCTCGCGCCGCTCGGCTCGGAACGGCAGTGCGCACGCTATTCGGGGCTGCCGGCCGGGTGGCGTGACGACGCGAAGGCCGGGATGGTGCACCTGCGCGGCGGCGCGTTCGTGTTCGGCAGCACGCGCGGCTACGCGGACGAGCGCCCGGTGGGCGATGGCCGCACGCGTGTCGGCGGGTTCTGGATCGACCAGACCGACGTGACGATCGCGCAGTTCGCCGCATTCGTGCAGGCGACCGGTTACGTGACCGAGGCCGAGCAGCAGGATGGCGCAGCCGTGTTCCACGTGCCGACACGCGACGAGATGAACGCGCGCGATCTTGCGTGGTGGTCGTGGGTGAAGGGCGCGTCGTGGCGTCATCCGCGCGGGCCGGGCAGCGGCGTCGACGGGCTCGGCAACCTGCCCGTCACGCTCGTCACGCAGCGCGATGCGCTCGCGTATGCGCGCTGGCTCGGCCGCGACCTGCCGACCGAGGCCGAATGGGAATACGCGGGCAAGGCCGGCCGCGACGACGCATCGCTCGACGCGGCGCCGCGCGATGCGCAGGGCAAGCCGGCCGCGAATTACTGGCAGGGCATGTTCCCGGTGCTCGACACGGCCGAGGATGGCCATTCCGGGCTCGCGCCAGTCGGCTGCTACGCGGCGAACGGGTTCCGGCTCTACGACATGATCGGCAATGCATGGGAATGGACGAAGGACGCGTACACGGGCCCGCACCAGTCGCATACGAACGGCGACACGGCGGCGGTCGCGCCGCCCACGCGCCGGCACGATACGCCGATGGTCATCAAGGGCGGGTCGTTCCTGTGCTCGCGCGATTACTGCGTGCGCTATCGCGCGTCGTCGCGCGAACAGCAGGAAGCCGATCTCGGCGCGTCGCATATCGGGTTTCGCACGATTCTGAGGGATGCGTCATGAAGCGCGTCATGGTTTGGGTGGGCGCGTGGCTGATGGTTGCGTGCGTGGCCGTTCAGTCGGGTTCGACCGTTGCCGCCGAATCAGCCGAACCGGCCGTGCGCGTCGGCGTGACGCGCGGCGTGCATGCGCAGATCCTGGACGAAGTGAAGCGGGTCGCCGCGTCGCGAGGATTCGGTATCGATATCGTCGAATTCAACGATGCATCGCGCATCGACGCGGCGCTTGCCGATGGCCGGATCGATGCGGCCAGCTTCGAGGATGCGCAACAGCTTGCCGCGACGCGCGCGCAGAAGCGCTACGCACTGACCGAAGTCGCGCCGACCGTCACGCTGCCGATGGCGCTCTATTCGCGCAAGCTGAAGAACCTGAACGAACTGCAGCCCGGCGCGACGGTCGCGGTTCCCGCCGATCCGCGCGGGATGGCACGCGCGCTCGTGCTGCTGCAGAACGACACGCTGGTGACGCTGCGCGAGCAGGCCGGCCTGCATGCGACGCTGCGCGACGTGACCGGCAACCGGCTCGGGCTGAAGCTCGTCGCGCTGCGCCGCGATCGGCTTTACGCGGCACTCGACACGGCCGCGTTCGTCGCGATCGACAGCGACGATGCCGCGCGTGCCGGGCTGCAACCCGCGCGCGACAGCATCAGCATCGAGGATGCGCGCTCGCCGTATGCGAACGTGCTGACGGTGCGCGATGCCGATCGCGCGAAGCCGTGGGTGACGCAGCTCGTCGCCGCGTATCACTCGGACGACGTCGCGCGCTTCATCCTCACGCGCTACCAGGATTCGGTGCGGCGGCCGTGGTAGACACCTACCTGCTCGCGTGCAACGCATGCGGACGCTGCTGTAACAGCGCACCGGCGCTGTCGTTGCGCGAACTGTTCCGGCATCGGCAGCGCTTCGTCGGCGCACTGACGATCCGTCGCGTGCCGAAGCGGCGGATCGGCGAGCGCTGGCGTGCGGGCGGCCGCGAGCACGCGCTCGACGCGGACGACGTTTCGGCTTCCGATGCGCTGGCCGAGCGGTTGTTTCATCGCACCGGTAGCGCGGGGAACGAATGGATCGCGCTGATGCTGCAGGGCTACGACTATCCGTCGCTCGGCCGTTGCGCGGCGCTGGCCGACGACGGCCGCTGCAGCGTGCATGCGGACAAGCCGTCGATCTGCAGCGCGGTGCCGCTCGATCCGATGCTGCCGGACCGGTTGCAGTCCCGCGTGCTGGCCGCACGACGCGACGATGCGGCGTGGCTCGGCGCGAACTGCATCGTCGAAACGGCGAGCGCGCAATCGTCGGTTGAATCTTCATTTCCGGTTCCGCTGGTGACGGCCGGACAGGTCGCGGACCGTGCGGCGCTCGACGCGTATCGCGATGCGCTCGTGTTCGAGCGCGCGGTGTGGCGTGACGCGGTGTTCGCATCATTGACCGATGGCGGGCAGGACGTGCGTCATGCGCTGTCGCGGCTTGCGCCCGGCGGCTACCTGACCGTGTCGATCGTGCCTGTCCTGCTCGCCGTCGCGTCGATATCCGCGCATTGCCGCGCGCTGTGCCTGACGTTCATCGATGCGCAACTCGCGTTGACCGGTATGAACATTGAAGCGGCACTCGCGCGCCGGCATGCCGACGACCGGCCCGCGACGCGCGAATTGCGCGGCTTCGCGCAGGCGCTTGAACGTGCACGACAGGTACTGGCCGCGATGCCGGCGCCCGCGCCCGGCATGCGTGAAGACGCACCGCGCATCGACGCGTGGCTCGACGACCGGCCAGGCGCCGATACGCTCGCCGCGTGACGATCCCGGCACGCCGCACGTGCCTTACAATCGGCGCTCTTTCAATTCCCTTCGATGGAGCGCGCATGTACGCGTCGACCTTCATTTTCCGAGCCGGGCAATACGACGACGAATTCCACCGGCTCGACCGGCAGATCGCCGACATGGCGCGCGCGACGCCCGGCTATCTCGGCGAAGAGACGTGGGAGAACGCCGAAGCGGGGCTGATCCAGAACGTCTACTACTGGGAGTCGGAGGCCGCGCTGCAGCAGCTGATGCAGCACCCGGCGCATCTCGAGGCAAAGACGAAGCAGGCGCGCTGGCTCGACGGCTATCGCGTCGTGATTTCGAAAGTGTTGCGCGAGTATGGCGACGGCAAGCTCACGCAGCCGCATGCGGGGCAATCCGCCTGAATGCCTGTCTGATTCATTTCGTTCGCATTACGGATAAATAACACGGTGCCGAGCCTGGAAACCCGCGTACGCACGCGGGTTTCCGCTGCATCGCGTGCAATCAATTCTTCATCAAGCATGGCTAAGGTGGCGGGGCTTCACGTCGTCAGTCTGTCCACCAACAACGTCCTCACTCGATGTCGTACGGAGCCTTGTCCATGCCGAATTTCGCCTTGTCCGCGAAGCGCCGCCGCGCGCTGCGCGATCGTACCGTTCCTGTCGTTGCACTGACGCTGATTGCCGCGAGCATCGGCGCGCAGGCTGCCCCGCACGACAACGACGGCGACAACCGTTTTGCGCCGGGTTTCGTGCCGGGCTTCCTGGTCCTCAGCCGCAGCGTGTACGACAACGTGTCGGGCAACGTCCAGCCCGGTGCGATCCTGCCGCCGAACTGCGCGAAGACCACCGGCGGTTGCGGCACGGCATCCGGCGCGCCGAACGACGGCACCTATCCGTACGTGTGGAACAACGACCGCTACGACGGCAGCTTCGGCATCACGTCGCGCATCTTCCTCGACCAGATCACGCCGGGCGGCGGCGTCGTCAGCACGCTCGAAGTGCCGAACAGCCTGCAGAAAGGCTTCGCGCACGACCAGATGGTGACGAGCTTCAGCTCGAAGTCGGAACTCGGCCTGCACCTGTCGCTCGACGGCAGCTACCTGACGTTCATGGGCTACGTCGCGCCGGCCAACGCGATCGACGTGTCGAACTCGAACACGCCGCTTGCAATCGATACGACGAATCCGGACGGGCAGAATTTCTATCGTGCGATCGCGCGCGTCGATCGCCACGGGCATTTCCGCTTCACCGAGACGAACGCGTACAGCGGCAACAACGGCCGCGCGGCGATCCTGAACAATCGCGACGGCCATGACCTCTACTACACGTCGGGCAATGCGGGCAACGGCTCGAACCCGCAACCGGACAACGTGATCCTCGGCGCGGGCGCGCAGCTGATCGACGGCGCGAAGCATCACGAAGCGCAGCAGGATCCGGGCGTGCCGACGCCGCTCGCGAGCTTCTCGGTCACGGAACTCGGCGCGAAGGCCGACAAGATCGGCAAGGACGACAACTTCCGCGGCATCGCCGTGCACGACAACGTCGTGTACTACACGAAGGGCAGCGGCGGCAACGGCGTGAACACCGTGTACTTCGTCGATACGACCGGCACCGCGTGCCCGTCGGGCGTCGGCGTGCCGTCGCCGAAGGCCGTGCTGCCGACGGCGCCGCTCGCCTACAACGCAGCCACGCTGCAGACGGCGGGCCTGCCGAACAACATGTGCGTGCTGGCCGGCTTCCCGGTCACGCCGAACAAGACCGCGACGACGCTCGCCTATCCGTTCGGGATCTGGTTCGCGGACGCGAACACGCTGTATGTCGCGGACGAAGGCGACGGCTACACGGGCGGTGCGGACCTGTACACGCATGCGGCTGCGCAGACGACGGCGGGCCTGCAGAAGTGGGTCTACGACGCGGGCACGAAGCAGTGGAAGCTCGCCTACACGCTGCAGAACGGGCTGAACCTCGGCCAGCCGTATTCGGTCGCGGGCTACCCGGCGGGCAACAATTCGGCGACGGGCCTGCCGTGGGCACCGGCGACGGCCGGCCTGCGCAACCTGACGGGCCGCGTCGAGCGCGACGGCACGGTGACGATCTGGGCGATTACGTCGACGGTCAGCGGCAACGGCGATGTCGGTGCGGATCCGAACCGGCTGGTGGCCGTGCGTGACGTGCTGAAGAACACGAGCGCGACGACGGCTGCGCACGAGCAGTTCGCCGTGCTGCGGACTGCGAAGTTTGCGGAAGTGCTGCGGGGGATCGAGTTCGCGCCGGGGACGGATACGGGCCGGTCGCATTGAGGCAGGCAAGACCCGGTTGATGCCGGGTGACGGGGGCACGGCCGGGCGTTTCAGCGGCCGTGCCCTTCAACGTTGTAGCGGCGCGTACGCGATTCGCGCGGCGAGGTCGAATGCGTGCCGGCTGTGCGGCCTCGCCCCGCGCGGGCCCGTACCGCATCAAAGCGCTTCGACCAGCAAGCGCTTGCTCTTCTCGCAGTATTCGTGACACGCGGCCCGCGCCGCAATCGACGCGCCATGCACGAACCTCGGCGCGTCCGCCCGCCGCGACATCGATACGACGATCGACGGCGGCGACGGCTGCAGCGGCAGTTCGACCACTTCGCCGCTTTCGATCAACGCATCGACGAACAGCACCGGAATCGCCGCCACGCCGAACCCGTCGCGCACGAGCTGCACGATCACCGAGATCGACGGCGAACCCGTGATGCGCGTCTCCGCCAGCGGCACGCCGTGCGCATGAGCGAGCGTGCGGACGATATCCTCGAGTGCGCGATGGGGTGCCGTCCCGCGCCCGTAGGTGAGAATCGGCTGGCGCAGCACCTGCCTGGCGAGCCCCGTGCGCGTGTTCGGCAGCAGCCCCGCGCGCGCGATCCAGCGCACCGGATAGTTCGCGAGCGCATCACACACGACCGACGCCTCGTCGCTGCCTTCCACCCGGATGATCAGGTCGAGCTCGCCGGCCATCAGCCGGCGCTGCAGCACCACGCTGACGTCGACGGTCAGGTCGATTTCGAGCTGCGGATAGTCGGCCGCCAGCCGCCGCATGTAGTGCGGCAGCCAGCTATGCACGACGGTCTCGATCACGCCGAGCCGCAGCTTGCCGCGCAGCGCGCTTTCGCCGGATGCGGCGGCCTGCAGCTCCTGCGTCGCCTCGACCACGGCCTTCGCATAGCCGAGCAGGTATTCGCCGTTCGGCGTGAGCCGGAATTCGCGGCTGTCGCGGTCGACGAGTTCCGTCTGCAGTTCGTCCTCGAGCGCCTTCAGGCGCTGCGAGATCGCGGCCGGCGTCGCGTGCAGCGCGGCGGCCGTCGTGCGGAAGTTGCGCAGCTTCGCGAGCGTGACGAAGGTTTCGAGAAAACGCGTGTTCATGGCGGTCGGGCGATGGGTGGATGCGCACTTTGCCGGTGAGGAAAAGTGAACGGAGCCGGGGAAAACCCCAGGATCCGTTAAGAAATTCTATACACGAAGCGCAAAAAAACTCGTTGGCGACAAAATTTTTTCTTTTCTATTCTTCGCCGTATCCGATGACACGGCACCGTCATCCCGACGACATACCGATCTGCGATAGAACCTCATGACGCCTTCCGAATTCCGCCAGTCCGTGCGCCACGGCGCGTTCCGCGGCCCGACCGCCGGCCACTGCGGCCCGTACGCACAAGCGAACCTCGCGATCCTGCCCGAGGCGGTCGCGCACGATTTCCTGCGCTTCTGCCAGGCGAACCCGAAAGCCTGCCCGCTGCTGGGCGTCGGCGAACCGGGCGCGTTCCGGGTCGACGCGCTCGGCGAGGATCTGGACATCCGCACCGACGTGCCGAGCTACAACGTCTACCGCGACGGCCGCCTGACCGAGCGCGTCGAGTCGCTGGAAGCGCTGTGGCGCGACGATTTCGTCGTATTCGCGATCGGCTGCTCGTTTTCGTTCGAGGACATGCTGGCCCGCGAAGGGATCGGCCTGCGCCACGTCGAGGAGGGGCGCAACGTGCCGATGTACCGCACGTCGATTCCGAACCGCCGCGCGGGGATCTTCGGCGGCCAGCTCGTCGTGTCGATGCGGCCGATGCGCGGCGCCGACGCGATCCGCGCGGTGCAGATCACGAGCCGGTTTCCGGGCGTGCACGGCGCGCCGATCCATCTCGGCGATCCGCGCGAACTGGGCATCGCCGATCTGAACGCCCCCGAATTCGGCGACGCGGTGACGATCCGCGACGGCGAGCTGCCGGTGTTCTGGGCGTGCGGCGTGACGCCGCAAACCGCATTGATGGACGCGAAGCTGCCGATCGCGATCGCGCATACACCCGGCCACATGCTGATGACCGACATCACGAACGCGTCGCTGGCCGTATTCTGATCCGGGGCGACGACCCGCATAACCACCCGCACGCACGATCGCCATTTGACGGCGCATAACGACAGGAGCACCACCATGGAAAGCAAGACCCTCGCGGCGAACGCCGCGGAGCCCGCGAGCCCCGAGCGCAACGGCCTGTTCTCGTGGTACGGGGACGCGCAGCCGCGTGAGCGCCGCGCGTTCTGGAGCTGCAAGGTCGGCTACATGCTCGACGGGATGGACACGCAGATGCTGTCGTTCGTGATCCCGACGCTCGTCGCGACCTGGGGCATCTCGCTCGCGGATGCGGGCTTCATCGGCACGATCACGCTGCTCGCGTCGGCTGCCGGCGGCTGGATCGCGGGCATCCTGTCCGACCGGATCGGCCGCGTGCGCACGCTGCAGCTCACCGTGCTGTGGTTCGCTGTCTTCACTGCGCTGTGCGGGCTCGCGCAGAGCTACCACCAGCTGCTCGCGGCGCGCGCGCTGATGGGCTTCGGTTTCGGCGGCGAATGGACCGCCGGCGCGGTGCTGATCGGCGAAGTGATCCGCGCGCGCGATCGCGGCAGGGCGGTCGGCCTCGTGCAGTCGGGCTGGGCGATCGGCTGGGGGCTGTGCGCGCTGCTGTATGCGCTGCTGTTCTCGGTGCTGCCTGCCGAGCAGGCGTGGCGTGCGCTGTTCCTCGTCGGGCTGGCACCGGCGCTGCTGGTCGTCGCGATCCGCCGCTACGTGAAGGAGCCGGACGTCTACGAGAAGGAGAAGGCCGCGCAGGCGAAAGTGGCCGATGCGCCGCGCCTCACCGAGATCTTCGCGCCGAAGCTGATCACGACGACGCTGCGCGCGGCGCTGCTGACGACCGGCGCGCAGGGCGGCTACTACGCGATCACGACGTGGCTGCCGACCTTCCTGAAGACCGAGCGCCACCTCACGGTGATGGGCACCGGCGGCTATCTCGCGATGATCATCTTCGGCTCGTGGGTGGGCTACCTGACGAGCGCGTACCTGACCGACCGCCTCGGCCGCAAGCCGAACTTCATCCTGTTCGCGGTTGGCTCGATGGTGATCGCGTTCGCGTACACGTCGCTGAACCTGACCAACGCGTCGATGCTGTGGCTCGGCTTCCCGCTCGGCTTCTTCGCATCGGGCATCTTCTCGGGGATGGGCGCGTTCCTCACCGAGCTGTTCCCGACCCGCGTGCGCGGCTCCGGCCAGGGCTTCTGCTACAACGTGGGCCGCGCGATCGGTGCGCTGTTCCCGTTCCTGATCGGCGCGCTGTCGAAGGAGTACGGGCTCGGCACGAGCATCGGCATCTTCGCGGTCGCCGCGTACGGCGTGGTGATCGTCGCCGCGCTGACGCTGCCCGAGACACGCGGCCGCGAACTCGACGCCGCCTGACCGACGTCAGCGGCGGGGCGCTCCGCCCTTCGTTTTCTTCCCCTTTCATCGACTCCGTGACACGGCGCGCGACGCGCGCCGTGCGGCGGCGCTCGTTCCTCGATTCAACGACGCATCGACCCGACATCATGACTGACCGACACCTTTCTCCCGTTCCCTCCGACGCTGCGCGCTGGCAATTCTGGATCGACCGCGGCGGCACCTTCACCGACATCGTCGCGCGCCGGCCCGACGGCACGCTCGTCACGCACAAGCTGCTGTCCGAGAACCCCGAGCAGTACCGCGACGCGGCCGTGGCCGGGATCCGCCACCTGCTCGGCCTGGCCGCCGGCGAGCCGATCACGCCCGGGCGCGTCGACATGGTGAAGATGGGCACGACGGTCGCGACCAACGCGCTGCTCGAACGCAAGGGCGAACGCACCGCGCTCGCGACGACGCGCGGCTTTCGCGACGTGCTGCGCATCGCTTACCAGAACCGGCCGCGCCTGTTCGATCTCGACATCGTGCTGCCGGACGCGCTGTACGAAACCGTCGTCGAGATCGACGAGCGCATCGGCGCGCACGGCGACATCGTCGTGCCGTTCGATGCGCAGGGCGCCGAGGCGTCGCTGCGCCGCGTGTTCGATTCCGGCGTGCGTGCGCTCGCGATCGTGCTGATCCACGGCTATCGCTACACCGCGCACGAACGCGCGCTGGCCGACCTGGCGCGCCGCATCGGCTTCACGCAGGTGTCGGTGTCGCACGAGGTGTCGCCGCTGATGAAGATGGTGTCGCGCGGCGATACGACCGTCGTCGACGCGTACCTGTCGCCGATCCTGCGCCGCTATGTCGAGCAGGTCGCGCACGAGATGCCGGGCGTGAACCTGCAGTTCATGCAGAGCAGCGGCGGGCTGACGCGCGCCGATGCGTTCCAGGGCAAGGACGCGATCCTGTCGGGCCCGGCCGGCGGCATCGTCGGGATGGTGCGGGCCGCGCAGGCAGCGGGCTTCGAGCGCGTGATCGGCTTCGACATGGGCGGCACGTCGACCGACGTGTCGCACTACCACGGCGAGTTCGAGCGCGTGTTCGAGACGCAGGTGGCCGGCGTGCGGATGCGCGCGCCGATGATGAGCATCCATACGGTGGCCGCGGGCGGTGGCTCAGTGCTCGGCTTCGACGGTGCGCGGCTGCGTGTCGGGCCGGAGTCGGCCGGCGCGAACCCGGGGCCGGCCGCCTACCGGCGCGGCGGCCCGCTGACGGTGACCGACTGCAACGTGATGCTCGGCAAGATCCAGCCCGATCATTTTCCGCGCGTGTTCGGCCCGCATGCGGACGAGCCGCTCGATCGCGACGGCGTGGTCGCGAAGTTCGCGGCGCTCGCCGACGAGATCCACGCGGCGACCGGGCGGCGCGAGACGCCCGAGGCACTCGCCGAAGGCTTCCTGGAAATCGCGATCGGCAGCATGGCGAACGCGATCAAGAAGATCTCGGTGCAGCGCGGCCACGACGTGTCGCGCTACGTGCTGACGACGTTCGGCGGCGCGGGCGGCCAGCACGCGTGCGGCGTGGCCGACGCGCTCGGCATGACGCAGGTGTTCGCGCATCCGCTCGCGGGCGTGCTGTCCGCGTACGGGATGGGCCTCGCCGACCAGACCGCGATGCGCGAGCGTGCGGTCGAGGCCGTGTTGTCCGACGCGTCGCTGCCGGCGCTGAATGCCGCGCTCGACCGGCTGGCCGACGAGGCTGTCGGCGCGCTGCTCGAACAGGGTGTGCCGCCGGAGCGGATCGCAACCGAGCGCCGTGTGCATCTGCGCTACCAGGGCACCGATTCGGCGCTCGACGTGCCGGCCGGCAGCGTCGCCGAGATGCAGCAGGCGTTCGAGGCCGCGTACCGGCAGCGCTATGCGTTCCTGATGCCCGGCACGCCGCTCGTCGCCGAGCTCGCGTCGGTCGAGGCGATCGGCCGCTCCGACGCGCCGGTGGAGATCGCGCCGCTCGCGCAGCGCGGCGACGGCGATGGCGACGCAGCCGCGCTGCGCGCCCATTCCGCGGTGCGCTTCTATTCCGGTGGCCAATGGCACGACGCGGCGCTCTACGTGCGCGACACGCTGCTGGCCGGCGACGCGATCGACGGCCCGGCGATCGTCGCGGAGAAGAACGGCACGACCGTCGTCGAGCCCGGCTGGCGCGCCGGGATGACCGCGCAGGGCAACCTCGTGCTGACGCGCACGACGCCGCTGCCGACGCGCCGCTCGCTCGGCACCGATGCCGATCCGGTGCGGCTCGAGATCTTCAACAACCTGTTCATGTCGATCGCCGAGCAGATGGGGCTGCGGCTGCAGAACACCGCGTACTCGGTGAACATCAAGGAGCGCCTCGACTTCTCGTGCGCGATCTTCGACGGCGACGGCAACCTGATCGCGAACGCACCGCACATGCCGGTGCACCTCGGCTCGATGGGCGAGAGCATCCGCACGGTGATCGAGCGCAACCGCGGCCGGATGCGCGACGGCGACGTGTTCATGCTGAACGACCCGTATCACGGCGGCACGCACCTGCCGGACGTGACCGTCATCACGCCGGTGTTCGCGGACGGCTCGGACGCGCCGCTGTTCTACGTCGGTTCGCGCGGCCACCACGCGGACATCGGCGGCACGACGCCGGGCTCGATGCCGCCCGATTCGACGCATATCGACGAGGAGGGCGTGCTGATCGACAACTGGCAGCTCGTGTCGGCCGGCACGCTGCGCGATGCGGAGACCCGCGCGCTGCTCGCGTCGGGCCGCTACCCGGCGCGCAACGTCGAGCAGAACATGGCCGACCTGCGCGCGCAGGTCGCCGCGAACCAGAAGGGCGTCGACGAGCTGCGCCGGATGGTCGCGCAGTTCGGCCGCGACGTCGTGCTCGCGTTCATGGGGCACGTGCAGGACAACGCGGAAGAAGCCGTGCGGCGCGTGATCGGCGCGCTGCAGGACGGCGCGTACCGCTACCCGCTCGACAACGGCGCGGAGATTCGCGTCGCGATCCGCGTCGACCGGGCGGCGCGGCGCGCGGAAATCGATTTCACGGGCACGTCGGCGCAGCTCGACAACAACTTCAACGCGCCGAAGGCCGTCTGCATGGCTGCCGTGCTGTACGTGTTCCGCACGCTGGTCGGCGACGACATCCCGCTGAACGCCGGCTGCCTGAAGCCGCTCACGGTGATCGTGCCCGCGCGCTCGATGCTGAACCCCGAGTATCCGGCGGCGGTCGTGTCGGGCAACGTCGAGACGTCGTCGGCCATCACCAACGCGCTGTACGGCGCGCTCGGTTGCGTCGCGTCGAGCCAGGGAACGATGAATAATTTCACATTCGGCAACGATCGCTACCAGTACTACGAGACCATTGCGGGCGGCAGCGGTGCCGGCGACGGCTTCGCGGGTGTCGGCGCGGTGCAGACGCACATGACGAACTCGCGGCTCACCGATCCGGAGGTGCTCGAATGGCGCTACCCGGTGCGGCTCGATTCGCACCGGATCCGCGCCGGGTCGGGCGGCGGCGGGCGCTGGCGCGGCGGCGACGGCGCGGTGCGGCGGATCCGCTTCCTCGAGCCGATGAT
>NZ_JAAGPO010000113.1:0-32301 GCF_017104825.1 Burkholderia sp. Ac-20345
GGCGTGCGGCCGGGCGCCGGGCGTCCGCTGTCGCGCGGGCGCGCGGCGAGGCTGGTCGCGTGTGCGGCCGCCGGCCAGGGCGCGCCGCAGCCCGACGGCGACGCGGGGCCACGCTGGCAGGCCGGTGCGGACGGGATGGGCTTCTGGCCGGGCGGCGACGCGGACGGGTTCGATGCGAGCGCGTGGGCGACCGATGCGGGCTCGGCCCGGCGTGGGGCCGCCGGTGCGGAGGGCGCGGCCGACGTGCCGCCGCGTGCGGTGCCGCTGACGGCAGGCAAGATCACGCTCGGCCAGAGGATGGCCGCATGCGGCCCGGCGCACGACGAGGGTGTCGGTGCCGTCGACGGCGCGGACGGGATCGGCTTCGCCGGCGATGACGACGGACAGGGCGGTGCACGCTGCGCATCGGCTGACGTACGCGAGGCAGCGGAGAGTGGTGCGGTCTCGCGGGGCGTCGTCCACGCGGACCGGATGCCGTACGAGCTGCATCCGATCGATCCGTCGCGGCTGCCCGACCTGCCTGCCGCGCAGGCGCCGCCGCTGATGGAGCAACTGATGGGCAGCGATCGCAACATGGTCGGCCTCGGCTGGCATTTCGTCGCGACGACGGGCCGTTCGACGCCCGTCACGACACGTACCGACGCGCTTGGGCTGAACAGCTTCCAGAACCAGGGTTCGCAGCTGTCGCTGAGCAACACGAATACGCTGGCGTTCACGTTGACCCACTTTTTCTCGGAAAACTGGGCGGCCGAACTCGGCGGCGGCATTCCGCCGGTGCTGACGCTGCGCGGGCACGGCAGCATCGGGCTGCCGCTCGACCGAATCTTCGCGGGCGTCCAGGGCCGGCTGCCGCTGATCGATCTCGCGAACACGCAAAGCAACCCGCTCGCGACCACGCGCGCGTGGCTCGGGTCCGTCGTATTCAAGTATTACCTCGGCGAGCGCGACGATCGTTTCCGCCCGTTCGCGGGCATCGGCATCAGCTATACGCGCTTCACGAACACGAACCTGAATCCCGTATTCCAGCGCAAGCTCGCGTCGCTCGGCGGGCTGCTCGCGGCGGGCTCGGACATCGGCAGCCTGCAGTCGCTGCTGCTCGACCCGTCGCTGTTCCAGCGCATCTGGGATGCCGGCGGCGACCTGCTGCTGTCGGGCAAGACCAACGTGTCGGCCAAGGTGAAGAGCGTGTGGGAGCCGGTGTTCACCGTCGGCGCGAGCTACCAGATCACGCGCCAGTTCTGGATCACCGGCATGGTGACCTATATCCCGTTACGTACGAAGATTACGCTGGACATCGACCAGCCGAACCGGCAGCTCGCGTCGAACACGTTCGATATTGCCGCGAACCCCGTGCTGGCCAGCGTGTTGCTCGCGTTCCGCTTCTGACTGGCGCGCCGGCCCTTTTTTCATGAATTTGACGCGCGACACTGGGATAATGTTGGAGTTTGGCTGCGTCAATGATGGAAGGAGGCCCCATGGGCGACAACGATACCCGCACCGAGACCGACGACCGCACCGATATGGAATCGATGGAGGCGCGCCAGCGCCGCTTCGAGGAAGATCTGGTCGACGCCTACGACGAAGAGCTCGAGATGGAGCTCGACGACCGCCGCTTCGACGACAACGACGACCTGCTGTTTTCGCAGGAGCGTCGCGAGGCGCGCAAGGAGTATTTCCGCGAGCTGTTCCGGCTGCAGGGCGAGCTCGTCAAGCTGCAGGACTGGGTCGTGAGCACCGGGCACCGGCTCGTCGTCATTTTCGAGGGGCGCGACGCGGCCGGCAAGGGCGGTGCGATCAAGCGCATCACGCAGCGGCTGAACCCGCGTGTTTGCCGGGTCGCCGCGCTGCCCGCACCGAGCAACCGCGAACGCACGCAATGGTATTTCCAGCGCTATGTCGCGCATCTGCCGGCCGGCGGCGAGATCGTGCTGTTCGACCGCAGCTGGTACAACCGCGCGGGCGTCGAGCGCGTGATGAACTTCTGTACCGACGAGGAATACGAGGAGTTTTTCCGTTCGGTGCCCGAGTTCGAGAAGATGCTGGTGCGCAGCGGGATCCAGATCGTCAAGTACTGGTTCTCGATCACCGATCATGAGCAGGAAGTGCGATTCCAGAGCCGGATCGAGGATCCGCTCAAGCAATGGAAGCTGAGCCCGATGGATCTCGAGAGCCGCCGCCGCTGGGAAGCCTACACGGCCGCGAAGGAAGAGATGCTGCTGCGCACGCACATTCCGGAAGCGCCGTGGTGGGTCGTGCAGGCCGTCGACAAGAAGCGCGCGCGGCTGAACTGCATTCACCATCTGCTGCAGCAGGTGCCGTATCACGAGGTCCCGCACGCGTCGATCGACCTGCCGCCGCGCGAGCATCACGAGGATTACATCCGCCGCCCGACGCCGGACGACATGATCGTGCCGGATACTTACTGAGCGGCCAGCGCGGATTCGATGCGATGAAGGGGCGCGCCGTGCAACGCGGCGCGCGGTTTTCTATCGAGCCAATCTGATTTTTCGGCGGAATTTGCCGGCAGCGGGATGACGGAGCGGGCGGCTCGCGTGCGTCACAGATCGGGAAAGCCCGATCGCCCTTGCGTCAGGTCGAACAACTCGATTCGCGCATTCGCGTCGGCGGTCTCGGGCAGCTTGATCACGAGCTTGACCGTCATCCCGTACGCGCTATCCACCAGTTCATAACCCGCCTGATCGATCCAGCGGCGCACGCGTGCCTCCTCGGGATAGCCGATCTCGATCGCGAGCCGCGTGTAGCGGATGCGCTCGATGCGCTCGGCATCGAGCAGCGCCGACGCGATTGCATCGGTGTACGCGCGCACCAGACCGCCCGCGCCGAGCTTCACGCCGCCGTAGTAACGCACGACTGCGCCGAGCACGCCATCGAGATCGTGATGGCGCAGCACTTCCAGGATCGGCCGGCCCGCCGTGCCCGACGGCTCGCCGTCGTCCGACATCCCCGACTGACCGCCTGCCAGCAGTGCCCAGCACACGTGCGTGGCCGTCGGGTGTTCGTCGCGCAGGCGTTGCAGCGCCTGCATCGCGGCGTCGCGGTCGTCGACGGGAATCGCGTACGCGATGAAGCGGCTCTTGCGGATCTCGAGTTCGCGGATGTAAGTGGTGGCGAGCGAGTACATCATGCGTCGCGACGGGGAAAGTGTAAGGAAATCAAGATGATGGAGGCGTATCGATTCTTTTGGTCCAGGCCCGGGCAGGCATGGGCCGGCTGCATGGGCGGGATGAAGACCGGATTTTACCGTGGCGCGCATCGAAGCATTTCGATGCCGTCGGAACCCGGCCTGCGTGATATGCCGGAGGCAGAAAAAGAGGCGCACCGATGTGAATGGTGCGGTGGTCGATATTCAGATATGGCGGCCTGGTCACGGTTGCCGTGACGCGGCGGATCCAGGGTCGGCATGGAGCGCGTAAAGCTCGGACACGCTGACCGCCTTGCGGCTGCTGTGTTCCACCGATCCTTCTTTCGTCCACAGGAACGGATAAAAGCTGAAGCATTGATCCGTCGTCAGATGCTGGACATCCGCTTGCCAGCCCGGCCAGCGCAAGCTCGCATAGAAGTCGTGCAGATTCTCGCCGAGCGACCACCGCACGAAGTCGCTGTACCCGATCTCGAGGGGCTCCCATTCCAGGGTGTCGGGCGCAAGGTAGTACACCGAACCCGTGTCGTCCCCGAGTGCGCCTCCGTTCAACGCGAAGAATCCGCCGACGGCATCGTCCGCGATCAATAGAAAGCCGGACGATCGCCCTTCATTCCAGCCGACGATGTCTCTGGGCAGCCGGGGATGGCCTGAGCCGAGCAGACGAAGGTAGCCCCCGTCCACCAGTATGCCGCCGGTCGAATAAGCGATTGCGCCCAGGGGCGATCGGGTGGTTACCTGAAGCGCGGAAAGCACTTCGCCGCTCCGATCGGAGGCGGGCAGTATTTCGCAACGGTGACTGGCTGCCGCCGCCCACTCGAGCAAATTCGGGAGCGCGGACTCGCGTTCGTTTACCAGTTCGTCCAGCGGACGCATGTGTTTTCTCCGGTTGTTCAAGCGCGACATCAGCGCACGCCGACCGACGACCGCAGCGCCGCGCCCAGCGTGCGCAGCGCCTGCCGGGCCCGCGCATCGGTCAGGTTCGAATAGAGCACCACGTCGCGCGTCGGCAAGGGCGGCAGCCCGTATCGCGCCCCCACGTCGACCGTCCCGACGGGCGCCACGCGATGCCCGAGCGCGGCGACGGCCAGCCCCGCAGACACCGCCGCACCGATCGTCGCCACGCCGCCGCCGACGAATACTTCCGTCCACGCGACACCGGCTTCGTCCAGCGCACCGATCGCCATGCGGCGCACGCTGCACGGCTCGGCCTGCGTCGCGAGCCGCAGCGGTTGCGGCGGATGGTACTCGAAATCGCTCGCGGCCATCCAGCCGAACGACTCCGACAGCAGGGTTTCACCGTCGAGGCGCCGGCTGTCGTGCTGCAGCGCGACGGCGGCATCGAGCTGGCCGCGGTCGAACGCGTCGAGCACGTCGCGCGACGCGGCGACCCGGATCTCCAGCACGAGCCCCGGTTCCGCTTCGCTCATGCGCCGAAGCAGCATCGGCAGATCGGCGCCGACGACGTGATGGCTCACGCCGATCACCAGCCGTCGCTGGCCGGCGCCGAACGCGCCGACCGCACCCTGGTGAGCGGCCACGAGCTCGCGCGCGGGTTCCAGGAACGCGGTGCCGTCGGCCGACAGGCGAACCTGCCGCGGCGTGCGTTCCAGCAGGCGGCGGCCGAGGCCGTCTTCAAGCCGCTTGATCTTCAGGCTCACCGCGGACTGCGTCGTGTCCATCGCCTCGGCAGCCCGCGTGAAGCTCTTGAGGTCGGCGGTCAGCACGAACGCCTGCACGGCTTCGATGTCGAGCGTCTTCATCGCTTACTCATCCATTTGGAAAATGAATCATTGAAATATTCTGCCATCGTCTTTTCAAATGATTCAAGGTCTTCTACGCTGTTCTCAAGCCGTTCGGAATCTCCCTTTTCCTTCCCAGGAGTCGATCATGCTGACCGCGTACTACGTGCACCGCCTGCCGGCGGACTACGATCTCGACATCATCCGCAATCGCGTGCGCGAGCGCGGCAGGCTCTGGGACGACACGCCGGACCTGGTGTTCAAGGGGTTCCTGCTGCGCGAGGCGGGCCGCTACGGTGCGACGGAAAACGGCTATGCGTCGCTTTATCTGTGGCGCAACGAACAGGCGTTCGCCGGGTTCGTCACGGACGGCCGCTACCGGGTCGTGACGGACAGTTTCGGGCGCGCGCCGATCGACGTGCAGGTCGCACTCGATGCGCGCAAGGGCAGTGCGTCGACGGGGCGCTTCGTGCGGCTGGAAGCCGTCGATATTCCGGCGGACGCCGACCTCGATGCGACGCTGGCACAGGAGATCGCGCGCAATCGAGACGTGGCGGCGCGGCAGGGGACGGTCGCGGTCGCCGTCAGCCTCGATCCGCTGCGCTGGCGGCTGACGCGAGTGCTCGTATCGGAACACGAACCGGACGACAGCGGCGCGGGCACGGTGTACCAGGTCCTGCATCTGGCCCGGCCGTTGCTCGATACGCTCGACGGGAGCGGGGTGTGATGACCTGCGTCGCGTCTCGATCGCGGGCCGGGCCGGCGGGCAGGCCGAGTGCCGCGGCATCGGTGCGGTTGCCGGCCGGACTGGCGATCGCCGCGCATCTGGCCGGGATGGCGGCGGGAATCGTCACGATCGCCGCGCTCGCGACGTTGCTGGCGCTGCTGTTCCGGTAACGATTGCCAGTGCGCGCGGGTGAATACGGAAGAGCCGGCCAACGACGCGCGCGGCCCTTCCGTCGGGTTATCGCCGCTCAGTGCCCCTGCAGCCGGATATCCCGCGACGACGCACCAACGTACACCGTTCCGCCCGGCACCACGCGCCAGCCGTTACGCGACGTATCCCACACACTCTGCATCCGCGGCGACACGGTCACGCGTACACGCCGCGTCTCGCCCGGATTCAGCCGGATCTTCTCCCAGCCGACCAGCCGCTTCGGCGGTTCGTCCTTGTACGGCACGCCGAGGTAGACCTGCGGCGTTTCCGCACCGGCGACGCGCCCGTCGTTGCGCACCGTGAACGCGACGCTCAGCGAGCCGTCCCATTGCTTCGCCACCGACAGCCCCGAATACGCGAAGTGCGTGTACGACAACCCGTAGCCGAACTCGAACATCGGCTTGATGTTGTGCGCGTCATACCAGCGATAGCCCATGTTCAGCTTTTCCGCGTAGACGGGATCGTTGTCGAACGCACCGTTTTGCCCCCAGGCCGGCGAATCCTGGTCGCGCGCGGGGAACGTGACGGGCAGCTTGCCGGACGGGTTGACCGCGCCGAACAGCACGTTCGCGATCGCCTTGCCGCCGGCCTCGCCCGGATACCACGCCTCGACGATCGCGGACACCTGGTCCTTCCACGGCATCAGCACCGGGTTGCCGCTCTGGACGACGACGATCGTGTGCGGATTCGCGCGCGCGACGGCTTCGACGAGCGCATCCTGATTCGACGGGTTCGCGAGGCTCAGGCTCTGGAGATCGCCGAAATCCTCGCCGGCCGGCTGCGCGACCACGACGATCGCGACGTCCGAGCGGCCCGCGAGTGCCGCGGCCTGGTCGATCTCCTGCTGCGTGTACGCGCGGAACGGCGACTGCTGGTCGCTGTTGCCCGCATACGTGACCTGCGCGGCCGGCGCGAGCGCGCGGATCGCCGCGACGATCGGCACGTCGACTTTCAGCCACGGATTGCGCCACCAGCTGCATCCCGTCGATGACCCGAACGTGAGGCCGCCGCAGCCCGCGAACGATCCCGAGACCGGGGCGCGCGTGTTGCCCGAGCCACCGCCCGACAGCACGGCCGCATCGGCATGGCCGCCGATCACGGCGATATGCGACAGCGCCGACGCGGCAAGCGGCAACTGGTTGCCGTCGTTCTTCAGAAGCACGATCGACTGCTCGGAAGCGGCCTGCGCGAACCGGTTCGCTGCCGCGAAATCGATCGCGCCGCCGCCCTTGGCCGGATCGTCCATCACGCCGACGCGGATCATCACCGCGAGCTTGCGCCGCACCATGTCGTCGAGTCGTGCTGTCGACACCGAGCCGTTCGCAATGGCCTGCTTGACGGCCGTCGGCGTCAGGTACACGGACGGCCCGACGTCTTCTTCCTCGTCGAGCCCGGCGTTGATCGCGGCGGCGGTGCTGTGCGTCGCGCCCCAGTCGGACTGCACCTGGCCCTGGAAGCCCCATTCGTTCTTCAGCACGTCGTTCAGCAGGTGAGGGTTCTCGCACGCATACGCGCCGTTCAGGCGGTTGTAGCTGCACATCACGCTGCCGGGCCGCCCGCGCTTCGCGGCGATCTCGAACGGCAGCAAGTAGATCTCGCGCAGCGTGCGCTCGTCGATCTGCGTGTTGCCGCCCATGCGGCCGTGCTCCTGCTCGTTGCCGGCGTAGTGCTTGATGGTCGCGATGACCTTCTGCCGCTGCGTGGCAAGCGTGCGTTCGGCGAGCAGGTCGCCGGCCAGCAGCGGATCCTCGCCGAGATACTCGAACAGGCGGCCGCCGCGCGGTTCGCGTGCGAGATTGGTGCCGCCGCCGAGACCCATGCCGAACCCTTGCGCGCGCAACTGGATCGCGACCTGCTTGCCGTAGTCGTACGACAGGCGGCGATCCCAGCTCGCGGCGACGGCGATCGTCGCGGGGAACGTCGTGCTGGCCTGCGACGTGCTGCCGGAACCCGTCGCCGAATCGACCATGTTCAGGTCGGGAATGCCGAGCCTCGGCACGCCCTGGATGTAGCCGGCGCCGCCGCCCGGCACCTTCGACATTTCGTATTGCGAATGAATGAACTGAAGTTTTTCGTCGAGCGTCATCTTGCGCACGAGCAGGTCGGCGCGCCGGACCGCCGCGGCGGACGCGAACGCATCGGTGGCGTCGCCTTGCGCATTGAAATCGGCATCGCCCGCGTAGGCGGTGGTGCAGAGGGTCGCTGCCAGCACGACGGCCGGCCAGAGTGTGTCCCGCATGTTGCTCTCCATGATCGTATTGCCGGTTGTTCGGATGATGTCTGGAGCTGCGCACGTCCGATGGATTCGCACTGGACGCATACGGCTGGCGATGCTGGGTGATTGCGCGTCGGCATGCCAGATCAGGCGGGGAATCGTTACGGCCGGATGGGCCCGACCGGCGCACGCGGGCGGCGACGCACGGGCCGCCCGACGCTGCCGAATCGGATGTAGCGATTCTCTGCAGCGACTAATGGTATGAATGTAGTTTGACTACAGCATCGGTGTTTATACCGATATGTCCGATCTTTCTTCGGCTCGGTCGCGCGGCGGGGTGGAAAGACGGTCATCGTTCCCGATCGATGGGGTTCGGCCGGGTAAGAAGTACCTTGAGGCAGGCGCTTTTGCGGGGAAGATGCCGACGTGGGCAATCCGGTTCGTTGCGTGCGCATCGAACCGGACCGGGCCACGCACTCGGCGGCTTACTTCGTGACGAGCGCGCCGGTCAATCCGGCGCTGATCGCCGGCAGCAGCAGGTTCAGCACGCGGCTTGCGCGGACGAGCCCGGTGTTGTCGACATAGACGACGTCCTTCGACGTCAGCGGGAACTGGTTCGCGAGCAGCATCGACACCGGCGACTGCATGTCGAGGTGATAGATGACGGGGGCGCTGTCGGCGGCCTTGCGCAGCACGAACACCTGCTTGGCATTCGAGGTCTGCTGGTTGAGCTGGCCGGCCTGCGTGAGCGCTTCACTCAGCGTGAGCGTACCGTCGCGCAGCGGCGCGACGGCTTGCGGCCTGACCACTTCGCCCATCACGTACACGGGATTGTCGTCGCGCGCGCCTACATGCAGCATGTCGCCGGGCTTCAGCATGATGTCCGCCGGATTCTTCCCCGTCCTCATCATCTGCGCGACGTTCAGCGGATAGATCGTGCCGTTGCGGGTGATCGTGACGCGGCTCTGATCCGCGGTCGGCGCGAATCCGCCCGCGCGGCTGACGGCTTCGATCAGCGTCATCGGAATGTCGTTGATCGCCTGCGCGCCCGGGTTGCGCACTTCGCCGTCGATATAGACCTGCGTCGCGCGGAACGAGGCGACGCGAACCGTGACCTGCGGCTTGACGAACACCTTGCTGAGCTCGGTCTTGACCTCGTGCTGGATCTGCGCGACGGTTTTCCCGACTGCATGGATCGGCCGCGGGACGTACGGAAACTGCACGTTGCCGCTGCTGTCGACGACGAAGCCGGGCGCGGCGTCTGCGGCCTTCGTGTTTTGCACGGGCTGCCCGGCGGCCGTCGCGAATTCGGGGTGATCCCACACCGTGATCTGCAGCACGTCGCCGGCACCGAGCCGGTACATGTCCGACTTCGCGAACAGGTTCGGCGGGATGGACGCGGCGGGGGCGCGCTTCTGTTCGGCCCGGATCTGCTCGATCTGCGTCAGGTCGATCTGCTTGACCGGCACCTGCATGTCGCTGGTCACGTCGCCGTTGTCGGCGGTCGTGACCGGCAACGCGGTCGAACTCATGTGCTGCCCCGGCACGACCGTGCATGCGGAAAGGATCGCGACGGTTGCGAAGGAGAGCGCGATGCACATGCCGTGCACGGCAGTGCGAGTGTGGCCCGGCGCCACGGAATCGAACGGTAGAACGTTTTTCATTTTTGTGTCCAGCAGCGATGAATCGATTGATACGTTATCCGGATCGAATTCGGGCCGCTCGTCGCGTGCCCGCTTCGTTCCGAACATCGTGATGACGCTTCCCGGCGGCATTCAGGAACCGGGCAATCGGCGCGTGTTTCGCCGCGGCATCGCTTCCGAAAGCAATTGTCAAAAACCGGCAATGACGGAAGGACGTCGTCGCGCGTGGCCGGGAACGTGACGGCGTTTTTCATGCCGTTTCGCCCGTCGCCGGGCCGATCGCGAACAGAGCGTAACGCAGGTTGGACGCTTCGAAATCGCGGCGGCGGCTTAATGTAAGCCATCGCACGCAGCGTGCCGGACATCTATCGCATAGTGGCGCCAACGAACATGGCCGTGCATTCCCGGCGGAATGTGCGGGAGCGGGAACGGCATCGTGCCGGCGTCCGGCTCATTGTCTGCGAGAGATTTCATGACACGCTTCATTGCCCGTTCGAGGGCGCCTTTGCGGTTGGGTTTGGGCGGCGGCGGAACCGACGTGCCGCCTTATTCGGACCGGTTCGGCGGTCTGGCGCTGAATGTGACGATCGAGAAGTTTGCGTACGCGTCGATCGCGCCGCGCGACGACGCGAAGGTCGAACTGGTCGCGGCCGATACGGATACCCGATGGATCGGCCCCGTGTCGCCGGTGCTCGAGGTGCAGAACGGGCTCGGGCTGCACGTGGGCGTCTACAACCGGATCGTCCGCGATTTTCACGGCGGCCATCCGCTGGCCGTCACGATCACGACGTGCTCCGAAGCGCCTCCGGGCTCCGGGCTCGGATCGTCGTCGACGATCGTCGTCGCGCTGGTCAGGGCCTTCTGCGAACTGCTGTCGCTGCCGCTCGGCGAATACGACATCGCCCACCTCGCGCACGACATCGAGCGGGAGGATCTCGGGCTTGCCGGCGGCAAGCAGGATCAATACGCGGCGACGTTCGGCGGGCTGAACTTCATGGAGTTCTACGGCGATCGCGTGATCGTCAATCCGTTGCGGATCAAGCAGGAAATCAAGGCCGAGATGGAGGCGTCGCTCGTGCTGTATTACACGGGCGTATCGCGCGAGTCGGCCAACATCATCAAGGAACAAAGCAGCAACGTGACGGAAGGCGTGGTCGATTCGCTGGCCGCGTTGCACGAAGTGAAGGACGAGGCCGTGCGCATGAAGGAGGCCGTGCTGCGCGCCGATTTCGACGCGTTCGCCGCGTCGATGCGCGACGCATGGGAATCGAAGAAGCGGATGGCGAAGAACATCTCGAACTCGATGATCGACGACCTGTACCGCGTCGCGGTCCGGGCCGGCGCGAAGGCGGGCAAGGTGTCCGGCGCGGGCGGCGGCGGCTTCATGATGTTCTTCGTCGATCCGGTCGAACGGCCGGCCGTGATGCGCGCGCTGGATGCATACAACGGGATCAATGGCCAGGTGCTCAACTGTACGTTCACCGACATCGGTGCACAGTCGTGGAGAAAGAATCAATGACGATCGCGGTAGAGAGCGAAATTCGCCAGACGTTGTCGGTGCTGACGGCGCTCGTGTCGGACCGCGAGCAAGTGGCGCGGATCGAGCAGGTGGCCGAGCGCGTGACGGAGGCGCTGCGCGCGGGCAACAAGATCCTGCTGGCGGGCAATGGCGGCAGCGCGGCGGACGCGCAGCACATCGCCGGCGAATTCGTCAGCCGTTTCAATTTCGATCGGCCGGGCCTCGCGGCGTTTGCGCTGACCGTGGACAGCTCGGTCATGACCGCGATCGGCAACGACTACGGCTACGAGAAACTGTTCGAGCGCCAGATCCAGGCGACGGGACGCCCCGGCGACATCTTCTGGGCGTATTCGACGTCCGGGCGTTCGCCGAACATCCTGCGTGCGCTGGAAGTGGCCCGGACGGCCGGCATGTTTTCGGTCGGGTTCACCGGCAACGGCCCCGGTGCCGCCGAAATGCGCAAGCGTGCCGACCTCTGCATCGAGATTCCGTCCGCGTCGACACCGAAGATCCAGGAAGGGCATCTCGTGTGCGGCCACATCATTTGCGGCATCGTCGAAGAGCGGATCTTTGCATGAACGCGATGCTGCCCTGCCTGATCCTTGCCGGCGGCCTCGGTACGCGGCTGCGCCCGGTGCTGGGCGACACGCTGCCGAAGGCGCTCGCGCCGATCGACGGCGAGCCGTTTCTGTACTGGATGCTGCAGGGGCTCCGGCAGCAGGGCGTGAAGGAGGTGGTGCTGTCGCTCGGCTACGGCAGCGGCCCGATCAAGGCGCTCGTGACGTCGCGCGATTTCGGCATCGCGATTTCCGTGGTCGAGGAGGACGAGCCGCTCGGCACCGGCGGCGCGATCGTTCACGCGCTGAAGGCCAGCGGCGAGCGCGACATGATCGTGATGAACGGCGATACGTGGTCGAACCTGGATGTGCATGCCTTGTCGGCGTTCTATCGCGCGACGCGCGCTGATCTCGTCGTGGCGGCAACGCGGGTCGACGATGCGTCGCGCTACGGCACGCTCGAATTCGACGCGACCTCGCGCAGGCTGTCGGCATTCCGCGAGAAGCGCCCGGCGCAGGGCTACATCAATGCGGGCACGTACGTCGTCAACGCGCGCACGCTGCTCGGTTGCGCGCTGCCGGAGAAATTCTCGTTCGAGCAGGACTTCCTGGGCGAACGGTTCGACGCGCTCGACATCCGTGTGTTTCCGGAGGTCACGGCATTCATCGACATCGGTGTGCCGGCGGACTACCGACGTGCGCAAACCGTCATTCCGCCGATGCTGGAGACGCGAACCAGTGAAGCGTAAGGCACTGTTCCTGGATCGCGACGGCGTGATCAACGTCGACTACGGCTACGTGCACCGGCATCAGGACTGCGTGTTCGTCGACGGCATTTTCGATCTCGTGCGGCTGGCCAATGCGACCGGTCACCAGGTGGTCGTCGTGACGAATCAGGCCGGCATCGGCCGCGGGTATTTTTCGGAGTCGCAGTTCGTCGCGTTCATGGAATGGATGCGGCGCAGGTTCGACGAGCGGGGCGCGAGAATCGACCGCGTCTATTTCTGCCCGCATCACCCGGTGGCCGGGATGGGCCGCTACCGGCAGGCGTGCGCATGCCGGAAACCGCAGCCCGGGATGCTGCACGACGCGCGGCGCGATCTCGATCTCGACCTGTCCGCGTCGATCCTGGTCGGCGACAAGCAGTCCGATCTCGATGCGGGCGCGCGCGCCGGCGTCGGGCGTCGCTTCCTGTTCGTGGGCGACCAGCCCGGCCGTGCGGAAGCCGATCCGGCGGCCGACGTCGTCGCACGGCTCGCCGACATCGGCGCGGCGCTGCTGGGTACGGAGATCGCCGCCGCGCGTGCGTAGGGGGCGGCAGCATCGACGACGGCATGCCGGAATGACACGAGCGAGGGCTCGGGAACGGACGCCGGCCGTCGCGCCCGTCGGGCGGAAACACACGGGGAATCCAGGTTCGCGGGGCGCGGTTTCCCCGATCGGCACTGAAGGATTTCCAGCCGGAATTTCAAAGACATGAACGTGAACAACAACGCGCGTAAAGCGGCGAAGCCAGCCGGATCTTCCATTCTGGAGTTCAGCATGAAGATGGACCGACCTGCATTTACCGGGCATCAAAACGAAACGAAACACGCCGGCTGGAATGCGACGCGGTTGTCGCCGATCGATTTGCTGGAGAACGTACTCGACAACGGGCGCCTCTTCGCGGCCGTGTTCGCGGCCTGCCTGCTGCTGGCGATCGTCTATGCGGTTGCGGCAACGCCGGTGTATTCGGCTGACACGCTGATCCAGATCGAAGAGAACAAGGCCAGTGCACTGGGATCGCTGTCGTCGATCTCGAAGGCGCTCGATATCCAGAATTCGGCCGTGGTCGGCGAAATCGACATCGTCCGCTCGCGTTCGGTCGTCGTGGAAGCAATGAATGCGACGGCCGCACAGGCCGAGGTGTCGGTCGAGAACCGGTTTCCGGTCATTGGCGGCCTCATCGGTTCGCTCATGCCGAAAGACGCGAACGGTCTCGCCGATGCGCCGCTCGGGATGTCGTCGTGGGCATGGGGCGGCGAGCGCCTGGAGTTCAGGACGTTCGAGGTGCCGGCCGCGCAGGCCGGCAAGTCGCTGGCGTTCGATTATCTCGACGACAACCGGTTTCGGCTGAAGGACCGCAGCGGTCAGGTGGTGCTGAGCGGGGTGGTCGGCGTACCGAGCGAGAGCAACGGCTATCGCGTCGACGTGGCGCGGATCGTCGCGCGCCCCGGCGCGGAATTCCGCGTGCGGTGCGTCGCCACCGACGTGCGTCTCGAAGCAATCCTGAAGAAGCTGGGCGTGACCGAGACGAAGCGGCAGTCGGGCATCATGCAGCTGAGTTTCGAGGACGCCGATCCGGTCTTTGCCGCGCGCATGCTCAACGCGATCGCCGCGGCCTACCTGAGCTTCAACGCGAGACGCCGCGCCGACGATGCCGAGCGCAGTCTCGCGTTCCTCAACGCGCAGATGCCGATCGTCAAGGCACGGCTGCAACAGGCCGAGCAGGCGCTGAACGCGTTTCGCAACCAGCAGGGTTCGATCGACGCGCAGGGCGACATCCGGCTGCTCGTCGAGCAACTGGCGTTCGTCGACAAGTCGCGGCTCGAGACCAAGCTCGCGTACCAGGACCTGTTGTCGAAATACGTGCCGGGGCAACCGCAGGTCGTGGCGGCAGCCAACAAGCTGAAGGAACTCGACAAGCAGGCCGCGGTGCTGAAGGAGAAAGCCGCGCGGCTGCCGTCGCAGCAGCAGACGTACTTGCGTCTGGCGCGCGACGTCGAGGTCAACAATCAGCTCTACGTCGGGTTGCTGAACAACACGCAGCAGTTGCAGATCGCGGAAGCCGGCACGGTCGGCAACGCGTCGATCGTCGACAAGGCGGTCGTCAGCGACAAGCCGGTCCGGCCGAAGCGCCTGATCGCGATCCTGGCCGGTGCCGTGACCGGACTGATGCTGGGCTTTCTCGTCGCGCAGGGCCGTGCATTGCTGGCTGGGCGCATTCGCGATCCGCATGACCTGGAGGCGGCACTCGGCATCCCGATGCTCGGCATTCTGCCGAATTCGCGCCGCCAGGCCGAAGCGGATGCGAACCGCACGCCGGCATTCATCGCGACGAAGGAGCCGGCCGACGTGCCGCTGGCCGACGCGATGGACAGCCTGGCGTTGACGTTGCGGCACCGGCTGGCCGCGTATGGCGGCGATGCGAAGGTCGTGCTGGTGTCGTCCGCGGCGCCGGCGCAGGGCAAGTCGATGATCGCCGCCAATCTCGCGTACCTGTACGCCGAGAAGGGGCTCAAGACGGTGATCGTGGACGCCAACGTGCGCGCGCCGGGGCTGCATCGCTATCTGCCGGTCACGGCGACGAAAGGCCTGTCCGACGTACTGAAGGACGCGCTGCCGGTCGATGATGCGATCACCCGCGTCGCCGGCCGGCTCGATGCGCTGTCCGCCGGCAAGCAGGGCGCGTCGACGCGCAACCTGTTCGACCAGGCACGTCTCGACGCGCTGGCCGCGTCGTTGCGGAGCCGGTACGACATGGTCATCGTGGATGCGCCGTCCGCGCTGCCGGTGGCCGACCTCGCGGCATTGTCGCGCGTTGCGGACATGACGCTGCTGGTAGCCCGCCAGGGTTCGGCGAACTCGGCCGGCGTCACGGATGCGCTCGACAGCCTGGGCAAGATCGGCGTGCGCATCGACGGGCTGGTGTTCAACGGCTTCGAGCCGTCGCCGTTGCGCGGCATTCGCCGGATCGGCGCCGGCTTCGCCGCGGCGCGCGCCTGATCGCATGGGTGATTCGATGCTATTGGGCGAGGAGTGCATCGCATGAGTGATTCGATGGCAAGCAAGGATGGACTGCGGCGCGACGCGCAGGTGGTGCGGGTCGTATGGTTTCTCGGCCCGCGGCCGGTGAGCTGGAATGGGGTCATGCGATACAGCCTCAAATGCATCGACTTCATCCCGGTATTGGCGGGATTCGACGTGGAGCCGGTCGACATTCCGGCCGCGCCGCGCTCGTTCCGGCGCTACTGGACGCAGTTCGTGCTGTACCCGCTGCGCGCGGTCGCGGCGGCGCGCGCCGGGCACTTCGTGATGCTGTACCAGGAAGACCTGGCGTTCATGATTCCGCTGGTGCGGTGGGCGGGCGGCCGCGTCGGCATCGTGCTGCATCACGTGCAGCGTCCGGGGCAGGTGCGCGGCGTCGTCGAAAAGCTGAAGAATGCGTACATGCGGCTGACGCAGTCGCTGATCGCGACCGCGGACGTGGTGCTCGCGCCGTCGGAGGTGACGGCGCAGGAAGCGCTGGCGGACCTGCGCATCCGTGCCGACCGGATACAGGTCGTACCCAATGCGTTCGACGATCGCTATACGCCGATCGACGCCGCGGTGCGCGAACGGGCGCGCGCGATGTTGCTGACCCGCTTCGGCATCCATATTGACGCAGCGCTGGTCGTGCTGAACGTCGGCTCCGACGAAACACGCAAGAACAATGCGACGCTGTTTCGCGCGATGGCCTTGCTCGGGCGCAAGGACGTGATGGTGCTGCGGGTGGGCAGCGCGCAGAACCAGGCCAATCGCGACGAATGCCGGGACATCGCCGCACAGGCGGGATTCGCCGCGCATTTCGTCGAGAACGTCGGCGACGACGATCTCGGCTACTTCTTCCAGGCATCGGATCTGTACGTGTCGCCGACGCTGCACGAAGGCTTCGGCCGCACGGTGATCGAGGCGCAGTTCGTCGGCCTTCCGGTCGTCGCGTCGGATTTGCCGGTGTACCGCTACACGATGGGCGAGTCGTTCGTGGCCGTTGCCGATGCGACGGATGCCGCCGAATGGGGCAGGCAGATCGAACGCGTCGCGGGCGACCCGTCGCTGCGGGCCGATCGGGTGAGCGCCGGGCGGGTGAACGCGCAGCGTTTTTCGTCCGGCGCGGTGAGCGCGGAGTTGCATGGTGCGCTGGACCGGGCCGTGCATGACCGGCCGCGCGCAGGACGGACGCAAGCGTGAAAGAGGCGGCGATGCGAACGATTCAGGCCGACGGCCGGGCCGCGGCTTTCACGGGGCTGGCCGTGTCGACGCTGTTCATCCTCGCATTGACGATCAATGCGATGCTGCCGGCGCTCGGCGCGATGGAACCGAGCGCGACCTGTACGTTGCTGGTGGCGGTCGCGGGTTTGGTCGCTCTGGTTGTTGCCCGCCCGGTGTTCGCCGTATCGATGCTCTACACGCTGGTGATCGGATTGACCGCGTTCGTGGCCGGCGTGGGGATCGAATCCGGCGGATTCCTGCGGGAAACGGACATCTTCGGTGTCGCGAACGGCGCGTTCAGCCGGCTGCTGTCGTTCTACGCGATCTTCGTCGCGTGCGCGCTGTTCGCGTTCGAGCGGTTCCTGAACGAGCGCCTGGTGCACGTGCCGATCCGCGCGCGGATGACGCGCCAGCCGGTCAGCGTCGTGCTCGGGCTGGGGCTGGTCGGCGCGATCCTCGCGACGGGCGTGCTGGCGGGCCTGACGGGTGGCTTCGCGGTGCTGAGCGGCGTCAACCGCTACGCGCTGCGCAACGACGCGTCGAATAGCTCGCTGTTCAATCTGTTCCTGAACAACCAGACGTTCGTCGCCGTGCTGCTCGGCACCTTCTGCACGAGTTCGAACCGGAGCGTGCGATGGGGGGCCGTCGCCCTGATCGTCGCCGACCTGGTGCTCGAAGCGTTGCACGGCGAGCAGTTCATGGCCGTGCTGCACGTGTGCCTGACGTTTCTGATCCCGTTCATCGCCATTCACGCGATGAACGGCAAGCCGGTGATGCGCTACCTCGGGATCGGCTCGGTCATCGCGCTCGTGATCGGCAGCGTGTCCGTGTTCTATGCGTACCGCGGGCAGGGGCTGGACATCGCGGAGACGGTGGTGTCGCGGTTTCTCGAACAGGGGCAGGCGTGGTACGTGGTCGACGGCGACGCACACCTGTTCAGCGCGCCGACGCTCGGAGGCATGGCGGCGTTCGGGCGCTTCGTGGGTTCGCTGGGCTCGTTCACCGAACCGACGTTCTTCAGCGATGCGCCGGTGAGCGGCCTGCGCGACCTGATGCTGTCGTACGGCACGCCCGAGATCCTGAAGGCCTACGTGTTCGACGACGTCACGTTCACGATGGGCAACGTGGCGGTGCCCGTGTACTGGTTCGGCTATGCGGGCGGCGCGCTCTTCGTCGCGTTGACGGGCGCGATCTACGGCGCGGCGAGCGCGATCCTGATCCGGGTCGCGATGCGCGGCGGGGTCGTGATGCTGTGGCTGGCCACGAAGATTTTTGCGTACGCGACCTATGCGATCCAGCAGGGCGATTACTGGACGCTGTTCGGCGCGCGCACGCTGTTCTACTTGGCGATCGCGCTGGTCTGGTGGTACTGCATCGACGCAAGGCGCGCGAACGCCGACGCGAAATGGATGGGGACGGGGGCATCTTGAACGCGTTCGTCAGGCTTCTGTTTTCGTCGTTCGCGGGCGTGGTGTGCGAAAAGATCATCGGGGCGCTCGCGGCGATCGCGAGCAATCACCTGTTCGCGAACATCTACGGCGCGCGCCTGTTTGGTGAATTGCAGTTCGCGTTGTCGCTCGCGTACGTGATCGGCAGCGTTGCGCTGATTTTCGGTGCGCAGGTGATCCAGCCGATCCTCGGCAAGCATCCGCGCTTGCGGCACATGGTCGTCTACCGCGCGTTCCGTCTGCGGCTCACGCTGACGCTGGCCGTGATGCTGCTGTTCATGGGCATCGTGGTGATCGTCATGCGGCCGTCGAGCGTCTCCGAGCTCACGCTGATCGCGGCCTTCGCGCTGATCGTGGAGCCGATCGCGCTCGGTTCGCTGATGGCGTATGCCGAATCCCGTCCGTGGGTCATCACGCGGGCGAGGGCCTATGCAAGCTGCGTCCGCGTGCTGTGGCTGTACGTCGCGGCGCATGCGTCGATGGGCGTGATCGTCGCGGCGTTCGCGTGGCCGCTCGAGGCATGCGTGGCGGCCGCCGCGCCGTTCAGCCGCTATCGCGCGCTGGCGCTGACGTCGCCGAAATCGTTCCGCGGCAGCGCGGCCGTCACGAAAGCGCTGGTCGTGCGCGGGCTGCGGATCTGGCCGGCCATCGCGGCCAGTGTGCTGGTGCTGCGCATGGACCGGCTGCTGCTCGGCGTGCTGGTCTCCAAGGCCGATCTCGGCATTTACGCGTCGGCGGCGTCGCTGGTCGAACAGTGGAATTCGGTCGGCACGACGCTGGCGCTGGCGTTGGCGCCGAGCATGGTCTTCGCGGCGCGGACCGAGTCGCTGGTGCGCGCCAAGGCGTTGAAGCTCGGCCTGTATCTCGGCCTCGTCGGCTGTGTCGCGTGGGTCGGCAGCTGGTTCATCGGCCGCAAGGTGTTCCTGATGATCTACGGGCCCGCGTTCGTCGACGGCGTGCCGATCATGATCTACGCGACCGGCTGCTCGATCGCCACGTTCGTCGATGCGGGGCTGAGCACGTGGCTCCTGGCCGTGCGCCGCTACCGGCTCATCATGGTCAAGCAGGTGCTGATCGTCGCGGCGATCGTCGCCGCGCCGTTCGTCATGCCGCGCGCGCTGGTGATGTATGCGCCGTCGACGGGGATCGCCGTCTCGCTCGTCGCGTTCTGGTGCGTCGTGCTTGGCCATCTTTTCCATAACAGGGCGCGTCCATGAACGGCCGGTTCAATGCGGACATGGGCCCCGTTGCGCCGGCACCCGGCCGGACGCGGGTGCCGCGATCCGCAGGCGCCGCGTGCAGGCAAGAGGGTTTCGGATCGATAGGGAGGTCGCTCGTGAAAAACCGGGTGCTGATGGTGATGACGCGGGACATTCCGCAGGATGTATCGAACGGGCGGGAGCGTACGCTGAGCTTCATCCGGAAGGCGATCGGCGACCACACGGAAGTGGCCGAATTCAAGATCCGCTCGGTGTTCGAGGACGGCGGTATCCGCGCGAAGATCGGCGCGGCGGTGCGGGTGGGATGGAGCGTGTTGCGCGGCGCACCGTGCGCGCTTCAGGTGGCGATGTTTTCGCACCCGCGCAAGCGGACGGCGCTGCTGCGCGCGGTCGACGCATTCAAGCCGGACGTGATCTATTTCGACGGCATCCGGCTCGTGGACTACGCGATCCTGGTTCGGCACCGCGTGCCCGGCTGCCGGATCGTCGTGGATTTCGACGACCTGATGTCGCGCCGCGCGAACATCCTGCGCGAGCAGGATTTTCCGCTGTCGGCCGGATATCTGGAGAAGTCGCTGCCGGGGCCGTTCGTCAGGCTCGCCAACGCGAGGCTGATCCGCAACGCACTCCTGGGCTATGAAGCGTTCGCGCTGAAGCGGCAGGAGCGCGCGGCGATCGGGTCGTCGCATGCCGTCACGCTCGTCTCCGTGGAGGACGCGCACGCATTGCGGCAGTCGCTCACGAACGCCGAAGCCGTGAAGACGCACGTGATCGCACCGCCGATGAATGCGCTGATGCCGATGCGGCATCCGGCGGCGCCGTTCCGGTTCGTGTTCATCGGTTCGGACCGGCAGTTGCAGAACCGGCTGGCGATCGAGTACCTGGTGGCGTTGTGGGCACGCGTCGGGCCGGCCACGCCGCTGGTGATCTACGGGCGCATGGCCGGCCGCTACGATCCCGTGCCGAACGTCGAGTTTGCTGGATTCGCGCCGACCCAGGCGGACGTCTATACCGCGTGCTCCATTGCGTTGTGCCCCGCGTTCCTGCGCGGCGGCATCAAGTCGAAGGTGCTGGAAGCCGTGTCGTACGGCTGCGTGCCGGTCGGGAACGAAGCGGCCTTCGAGGGCCTCGGGTTCCACGACGACGCGCTTGCGATGAGTGAAGCGCGGCTCGAACGGTTCGTCATCGATCCCGCCGCGGAGCTGGATCGTGTCGTGGAAGCGGCGACGCGCTTCGCCGCGTATTGCGAACAGCACTTCAGCATGCCGGTATTCGACCGGCGGTGGCGCGAGCTGATCGCGCCACCGTCTGACAGCCCGTCGTGACGGGCCCACGCAGCGCAGCAAAGGAGGGCATCGATGTCGTGACCTGAACGGCTTGCGGACGACTGGCTTCCGGACCGCGCATGTGCAGCGTGGCCGCCGGAAAGGGGAATGTCTTCCGTGAGCGATTTGCCGTCCCGCGGCCGATCGATTCAGCAGTTCGGCCGAAGGACGCCGTAACCATTCTTCACCGATACCTAATAGAAAATGAGACCGATCATATTTGGCGGGCGGTTCGGATGGCTGCATCCGGGCAGCGGGACGCGGGGCGTCGTCCTGTGCAACGCTTATGGGCACGAATCCGTCTGGAGTCACGGCGGCATGCGAAATCTGGCGGACCGCCTGTCCGCCCGCGGGATGCCGGTGCTGCGCTTCGATTACCGCGGCACGGGCGATTCCGAGGGTGCCGATGGCGCGAGCGACCAGTTCGAGACGGCCGTCGACGACGTGTGCGCGGCGATCGCGCGGCTACGCGACGAAACGGGCGTGGCGCGGGTGACGCTGTGCGGCCTGCGGCTGGGCGCGGCATTCGCGTTGCTGGCGGCCGATCGATGCGACGTCGATCAACTCGTGCTGCTGGCGCCGGTGGCAAGCGGGCGCAGCTACGTGCGCGAGCTGTCGATCATGCGCAATATCTGGCTCGACCAGCTGCCGGCGCCGTTGCGGGAGGCGCAGCCGAAGGACGCGCCATTCAACGTGCTCGGACAGGTCTACAGTCATGAGTTCCGCGCACGGCTCAATGCGTTCGACGCGGTCGACGCACTGAAGGACAGCACCGGCGCGCCGGCATCGGGCACGCTGATCGTCGACGTGAATGCCGGCGGCAGCGAATCGCTGCACAAGCGGCTCGAAGGGTTGGGCGGCTCGGTCGAGCACCGGTCCTTCGAGGGCTATGCCGCGTTCATGCAGGAGACCACGTTCTCGAGCCTGCCCACCCGTGTATTCGACGCGGTGGTCGACTGGGTCGCGGCCGCGGCCGCGGCGGCCCGGCAGGCGCCGCCGCCACGTGCCGTATCGAACCTGGGCAAGGATGCCGGCGTGATGCTCCGCACGCCGGAAGCCTGCGAACAGCCGGTCAGGTTCGGCGTGGCCGGCCTGTTCGGCATCATGTGCATGCCGCATGCGATGCACGACCGTGGGCCGGTTCTGCTGATCACGAACACGTCGGCCAGCTCGCATGTCGGGGATAGCCGGCTGTCGGTGCGGATCGCGCGGGAGCTGGCGCGACGCGGCATCGCGTCGCTGCGCTTCGACGGCCGCGGGATCGGCGACAGTTCATCGGTACGCGGCGGCGGCACGCCGGACGACGTGCGTCAGCCGGTCTATTCGAGCGCGGTCGTCGAGGACGTCTCGACGGCCGCCCACTGGCTGAAGGAGCAGGGGTATCGGCACGTCGTGTCGTTCGGCATCTGCTCGGGCGCGTACAGTGCGTTGCGCGCGGCGCTCGTGGGGCGGGCGCTGTCCGGCGTCATATCGGTGAACCTGCAGAGCTTCCACATGCCCGACGGCCTGTCGACCGACGCGCTGCGCCGGCATCGCCCCAATTCGATGGCCGGGTACCGTTCGTCGTTCTTCGAGCTCGAGAAATGGAAACAGGTGCTGGCCGGCAAGCGCAGGATCATGCCGTTCGTCCGGCTCGTGCTGAAGCGCGTGACGACGCTCGCGGCCGTGCGGATCGGCGCGTGGCGACGCCGGATCGCCGGATGGTCGTGCGCGGAGACGATGCCGGTCGAGCCTCACGACATCCTGCGCACGCTGCAGCGCAAGGAGGTGAGCACGCTGTTCGTGTGCGGTGCATACGACAGCAGCCTGGACCTGATGACGATGTACTTCGGCCCGCGCGGCAAGCGGCTGTCCCGGTTCTCGGGCGCGCGCGCCGTCGTGCTCGACGATCTCGATCACAGCGTCTTCAGCTCGCATGCGGTCGACGCGGTGGTCGGGCTGTGCAGCGAGTTCGTCAAGGGGCTCGACGCGCGACGCGCACCGGCGGGGCGGATCGTCAAGGCTGAATCGCCCGCGTGATGCGGGGCCGGCGGAGGCTGTGTCAGATGTCGCACAGTTGGGGAGCCGGTGCGGTGATACGGTAACTCGCCTGTCTTCGGCGACACTGCCCGGCCTCTACGCGACCCTGACGATGAACCCCGAAAGCCCCGGACGTCTGGACCATATCGACGCGATGCGCGCCGTCGCGGTCCTGCTCGTCATCTGGACCCACTACGCCGAGCGGTTCGCGCCGCTGGCGGGCGCTCAGCAGTGGCTCGACACGCTACAGCGCGCCGTCAATTTCGGACGGATCGGCGTGGTGGTCTTCTTCGGCATCAGCGGCCTGCTGATACCGGTCAGCCTGCGCGGCCCCGCCGGATCGGGCACGCGACGCTTCCTGATCCGGCGCTTCCTGCGGCTGTATCCGGCATTCTGGTTGTCGATTCCGGTCGGTTGCCTGGTCTTCTGGACGTTGTTCGGAAAACCGGTGAGCGCGTGGTTGATCGTCGCGAACGCCACGATGATTCCGACCGCGTTGGGGCAGGAGCCGGTCATGGGGCATTACTGGACACTCGAGACCGAGCTGTATTTCTACGGGCTGTGTCTCTTGTTGTTCTGGTGGGGCGGGCTGCACCGGATGCGCGATCTCGCGCTCGTCTGCATCGGGCTCTGCGCGGGTTTCGTGGTCACGCTCGGGTTGCACGTGTTCCCCGAGAATACGTTAGGCCAGTACAAGGCGATGCCGTACCACCTCGCGATCATGTTCTGGGGTGCGTGCTTTCGTCAGGCCTACGACCATCCGCTTGCGGTGTTGCAGGTGCGATGGGGGCGACGTGAACACCGCCGCATCGCGCTGACGTACCGGTCCGTCGTCGGCGTGCTGACGGCGATGATCGTCGGCGTCGCGCTGATCGGAGCCGCCAACGACTGGCGGCATCACAACATGACGCATCTTCCGTCGTCGCTGGCGTACGTGATCGGCGTCGCGATCTTCGTGGCGATGGCGACGGTATTGAAGGTCCGCCTGCGCATGGTGGCGAAGCTGGGCGAGGTCAGTTACTCGGTTTACCTGTTTCACGCGATCCCGCTGTTCGGGTTCTACTGGCTGTGCGAATACTATCGATGGACCGGGTGGCCGCTGGGCGTCTACATGATCGTTCCCGTCGTGCCGTTGATTGCGCTGTCGTACGCAAGCTACCGGTATTGCGAGGCGCCCTGTGTGCGGCTTGCGCACCGCCTGACCGCGTCGCGGCAACGCGGCGACCTGCCGATCGGAGCGCGTCCGGTCAACGCGGCGCAAGACCCGGTTCGAAACTGACGGGCACGGGCGAATGACGGCTTGAAACGGCAATCGCGAGTTGCCGACATGAATGGACTGTACGGAGTGGAAATGATGCTGGCGAGTGCAAGCGGGCTTGATGGTTACGGCGGCATGCCGCGATACCGGATTGTTCAACCGACGTTCCGGATGCCGAATTGAACGGATTATCTTCGATCGGCTCCCGTGCGGAAGCCACGCGTGTTGTCGTCATCAACGACTACGCGAGAAAGGGGGGCGCGGAGGAGGTTTACCAGACTTCCATCGAGGTGCTGCGAAACATTCCGGACGTCGACGTGTACTCGTTCGACGAGACGAGTTTTGCGCCGGGCGAAGGCGCGTTCACGCGCGGCTGGAATCGCGCCGCGGCGAACGCGCTGGCGGCGCTGCTCGACGAGGTGCGCCCGCATCACGTGCTCGTGCACAACTATCACAACCTGCTGACGCAATCGATCCTGCCGGTCCTCGCACGGCGCCGCCGCGAACAGGGATTCCGCACGTATCTCACGTGCCACGATTACCATCTGGTGTACTACAACCCGAACATGCTGACCTATCGCGACGGTCGCCCGGTGCCCGTTCCGGTCGATGCGCTGTCGAATCCGGCGCGGCTGTTCGCACTGGCGAGCCCTCGCGGGCGTCTCCACGACACGGTGAAGAAGCTGCACTGGCATGCGGTGTACGCGTACTGCAATCCGCGCGACATATTCGACGTGTTCCTGTGCCCGAGTCCGTACATGCGCACGGCGCTGGCGCAGCGAGGGATCACGAACAGCGCGTTGCTGCCGAATCCGGTGAGCCGACTGGCAGAGCCGTTCCCGCCGCGCGTGAGTGTGCGCGAGCAGTTCGATCTTGCCTATGTGGGGCGGCTCGACCCGGAGAAGGGCATTCACGAGTTCATCGAACTGGCGCGCCGGACGGATTTCCGTCGCATCGGCAGTCTGACGCTGTACGGCGACGGGTTGCTGCGCGCGGAGCTCGAAGCACGCCACCAGGATCTGGTTCAGGCCGAGCGGTTGCGCTTTGCCGGGCGGCTTGGCCACGACGCGCTGTTTCATGCACTGCGCGCACACGATGCGCTGGTATTGCCGTCCGTCTGGGCCGAAAACGCGCCGCTCGTCATGGTCGAGGCGGCGACGCTGGGGCTGCCGGTGCTCGCGCACGAAATCGGCAGCCTGTCGACGTTCGGCAGCGAGATCGGCAACAAGATCCTGTACCGGAATTCGCCGGCCGGCCTGACTGGCGCGCTCGACGAATTGAACCGTCACCTGCGTACTGCCGGCCGGCACTACGACTGTTCGGCCTACACGCCTGCGCACTACGCGGCGCAGCTCGCGTCGTGGATGGGGCTCGGCGGGCAGCAGGGGCACTAGGGCTAGGGCACGGCGCGGATTCGTCGCCCGACGATACCGGTCGCGCGTTCGCCGCGCGGCCGCAACACTCACTCGAGAGGAATGTCATGCGGGCATGTCGACGCATCGCGGCGGTCGCGCTTGGTGCACTGGCGTTGTCGGCCGGTCACGGCTACTGCCATGACGGCGTGCGGGTGGCGGCGCTCGCGCCGGCCAATACGTCCGCCAGCCGCGATTTCAAGGGCTCGTCGAACGGCCTGCTCGGCGGCACGTCGTCGATATCGAAGATCGACGTGCATACGTTGCTGTACCCGGGCAGTACGACGCAGGTGCTGGCCCATTACCTGCCGTGGTGGGGGCCCGACCCGCGAGGCGTGAACGTCGGCTACCGATCCGACGATCCGCACCAGGCTTTTCGTACCTTCGCCGACATGCGCTCGCGCGGCATCGACGGCGTGATCGTCGACTGGTACGGCGAGGGGCATTTCGTCGACACGGCATGGCGGGCGTCCCTGCCTGAACTGGCGAAGTTTCCCGGAATGACGTTCTCGATCATGATCGACAGCGGCTCCTTCAAGTTCAATCCGTGTCGCGGCTGCGACCTGACCGCGACGATCCTGAACAACCTGGCGTACATCAGCCGCGAATACTTCACGTCGGATCAGTATCTGCGTCATGACGGCCATCCGGTCGTGTCCGAGTTCGGGATGGACGCAGTCGGGAAGGCCGACTGGGCGCGCATTCATGCGGCGTATCCCGACATCTACTGGATCCATACGCTGGCGCAAGGCTTCGATCTTCCGTACGGCAAGGGCGCGTATGTCTGGGCGCAACCGTCGTCGTGGGTCACGCCGCAGGCAGCCGGCACGCGGCACGACCTGCTGTATCGCGAGCGCTTCTACAACATCGCGCGGAACCAGCCGCCGGGCACGATCACGGTCGGCGGCGCATGGAGCGGGTTCGACGATTCGAAGGCATCGTGGGGCGCCGCGGCGCCACGCTTTCTTGCGCCATCGTGCGGAAAAACCTGGCTCGATACGTTCAAGAGCATCAACGAGCGCTATAGCACGCGGCAGCAGTTGCCGTTCGTCCAGCTGATTACGTGGAACGACTACGAGGAGGGGAGCGCGCTCGAAACCGGCATTGCCAGTTGTACCGCGATCGACGCACAGCCCGTGGGTGCGAGCGTGACCGTCCGGATCACCCATCAGGAAACCGTCGACCATCTCGAGCTGTACGAGCAGCTCGGCACCGCGTCGTTCAGGCTGGCCGGCCGCTATCCGGCCGATGCGACGAGCATTCCGCTTCCGGACAGCCGCGCGGGCACCTATTTCATCAAGGCGGTCGGCAAGCCGTTCATCGAGAACGTCGTGTCGGCGGCCATCGTCGTGCGCTGATTCGCGCGGGCAACGGCGGCACGATCATCACGCATCGTTCGCCGTCGGCAGCGCAAGCGCGGCCGGCTTTGATGCGTCCGGCTCCTGCGGTGCGCAGGTCGGCCGGCCGTACTGATCGTCGAAGCGGACGATGTCGTCCTCGCCGAGATAGTCGCCCGACTGCACCTCGATGATTTCGAGCGGAATCCGGCCGGGATTCTCGAGGCGATGCACTTCGCCGACCGCGATATACGTCGATTCGTTCTCGCAGAGCAGGAACGTCTCGTCGCCACGCGTCACTTTCGCGGTGCCGTGCACGACGATCCAGTGCTCGGCGCGGTGATAGTGCATCTGCAGCGACAGTCGCTTGCCGGGCTCGACGACGATCCGCTTCACCTGGAAGCGCTGGCCGAGATCGATCGAATCGTAGTGTCCCCACGGCCGCTGTACCTTGCGGTGCTCGCTCGCCTGCGGGCGCCGGTCGGTCTTCAGGCGCTCGACGATGTTCTTCACGCGCTGCACGTCGTGCTTGTTCGCGACCAGCACGGCATCGGGCGTTTCGATCACGACGACGTCCTTCATCCCGACGCACGCGATCAGGCGGCCCTCCGAGCGCACGAGGCTGTCCTGCGTGTCCTCGAACACGATCGGGCCGCGCGCGACGTTGCCGTGATCGTCCTTCGGCATGATTTCCCAGATCGCATCCCAGGTGCCGACGTCTGACCAGCCGGCCGCGAGCGGTACCACGATGCCTTCGATGCCGAGTTCGCCGTGTTCCGTGAGGCGTTCCATCACCGCGTAGTCGATCGAGTCCGACGGGCACGCGTCGAAGGCCGCCGCGTCGATCCGGAAGAAAGGATCTTCGGCGATGCCCGCGCGCCATGCGGTTTCGCAGGCCGCAAGAATGCCGGGCGCGAGCGTGCCGATCGCCTTCAGCCAGACCGACGCGCGCGTGACGTAAATCCCGCTGTTCCACCAGTAGTCGCCCGATTGCAGGTAGCGCTCGGCAAGCGCCGCATCGGGCTTTTCGACGAATCGCCCGATTGCGTAGCCACCCTGGCCGCCGCAGCGGCCCGCACGCGGCTCGCCGACCTGGATGTAGCCGTAGCCCGTTTCCGCGCGACGCGGCAGCACGCCGAGCGTGACGATCGCGCCTTCCTGCGCGTAGCGCGCCGCGCGCGCGATCGCGTCCTGGAACGCGCCGATGTCGGTGATCACGTGATCGGCCGGCATCACGGCGAGGACCGGATCGTCCGCGAGCTGGCTCGCGTCGAGAGCCGCAAGCGTCAGCGCGGGCGCGGTGTTGCGTGCGGCCGGTTCGAGCAGGATGCGGGCGGGCGCCGCGCGGCCGAGCACCTGTGCGGCACTCATGACGCGATGCTGTTCGCCGCAGACCAGCAGCAGCGTATCGCCGAGCGATGCGTTCGCGATGCCGTTCAGGCGGCGCGCCGTCGCCGATAGCGGCGATTCGTTCGAGATCAGCTCGATCAGCTGCTTCGGATACTGCTCGCGCGACAGCGGCCACAGCCGTGTGCCCGAGCCGCCCGCGAGAATCACCGGCAGGATGCGCGGCAGGTCGGGCTCGGGAACCGGGCGAAGGGTGCGGGTCATCGATTGGCTCCGGTGTCGGCGGGCTGCCGGTTGTGCGTGCGGCTGTCGGCGCGCGCGTCGTCGTTGCGCAGCCGGTGGGCGGAAACGGCCCGGGACAGCAGGCTGCGCAGCGCGCCTGCGGCGCGGTCGGCCGATCGCACCAGGCCGACGAATGGCGCACCCTGTTCAAGATACGGGCCATAGGCCTTGCGGAATCCGAAACGCTTGTAGAACGCCTGCCGCAGCGCCGGAACGTGCGTGCGCACCGCGGCGTCGGGCCATGCCGCCTGCGCGGCGGTGAGCGCGCGCTCGATCAGCCGCTCGAGCGTATCGTCGTCGCGGCGGCTTTCGCTCGTCAGCACCTTGTCGATCACGACGTCCGGGTCGATGTCGTCGCCGGGCAGGATGCGTGCGTATGCCGCGACTTCCGTCGTGTCGCTGTCGCGCACGATTGCATAGACATGCAGCGCGCCGGCGTCCTTGCCGTCGATGTCGAGATGCGTGTGCGCGTCCTCGACCACCAGCACGGCGTTGCGCGCGCGCAGGATTGCATAGAGATCGACGGCGCCCAGATGTTCGAATTCACAACAATGCCATTCCATGATGCTGTCCTCGCGTGATGCCTTCGGCACGCCACGCTGCACGGACGCGATCGTTCCGTGCAGCGCGGCGATCCTCATCATCCGGGTGCACGGTGCGCCGGTCTGTTCGAAAGCGTACTCACGATCCGGATTCGCCCGGCCGGTGCGGCATGCGCGGCCCAGGTGTGCCGCGCGAGCGTCGCAAGGTGCGGTAGCACACACCGCGGCGGCCGGTGCTTTTCCATAATTGACCCATCCTGGCGGCCCGCCTCGATGCGCGGCCAGTCAGCATCGAATGTCAATAAAGACCCCGGGGGCAGACTTGAAGATTGCGAGCGTTCACGACGGGCCGATCGTGCATGGCGGTGCCGTGCACACTCTCATGCACGCGGTCGGCTGCATCGCGCAGGCCGACCGTGTGCAGCCGCGTCGAATTCCTTCAGGAGCGTGCGTGCCCGAGCGGTGCACACGTCCTTCATCCGCATGGCGTTGTCTGCACGCATGCGCTACCGCAGCGATCTGCCGTTGTTGCCGCTTGCGATCAGGCGATGGAGCCTGGCCGATGACGACAACGGGCAGCCCCCATCCGTGCCGACGGCGCGCCGGACCCGGTCGCGACGTGCCAGTGCGTCGCGCGCCGGACCACGATGCTGCATTGCGGGGGACGAGCGTCGGCACGACCGATTTCACGCGTGGCGATGACGACTCGTCGGCGGACGCCCGGCTCGAGCGGCATGCGTGTCGCCGTGCGTTGGCACCGCGAAACGTGATGCGCGATGCCGTGCGGTTGATTACGGCATGTAACGGACGAGCGGGGATTGAGCGGGCCGTGCGCCGTCGCGATACGATGCGGCCGTCCGGCAGTGCGCGCGATTATGTGGCGAGTGGAATGCGGTACCGGCCTTTCCCGGGGATTTCGGTGGAAATAACAGGCAATCGACCGCCCCCATTTTGCGGAAAAGTAGTATTTGCCACTGATTGACTGGAATGCTCATAGATAATCAAATCTCAGTGGTCAAACGCGCGTGGTGCGGGGCGACCGGTCGCGTAACCGGTTGATTCAGGATTATCTTTTGGTAACAAGCCCATCTCGAAACGGGGTGTAAATTCAGGAGCGGATGAAATGCGGCAGTCATTCCTGGAACGGGTTGGCGGCCATCCGGTTCAGCATCGTGCGCAACGGTCGTGTACGACGTGACGCACATGCCGACGGCATTCCCGTCTGCCGACGCGCTCCGCCTGGATGGCGGGTCGCGTCAAAGCGGGAACGTCGTGGCTCCCGCAGCCGCGCGTTCCCTTCGAGTTCGATGACAACGAGGCCGGATGACATCCGGCTCGACCTCCGGGGGCTCTCGCCGTGTGCAGTTTCGATCTTCGCCAAAGCTGCGGAAACGCAGCGCGGAAAGGCGGCCATGCGCCGCCGGCCGCAGCGCACGCGAACGGTTCGCGGAGTGGAGAAAGTGATGGTTCGTTATGAATATGCCAATAACGCGCGATAAGAGCGCCGGCGCGGGGAGTGGCAACGGGCAGCGTCCGCTGATTTACTGGACGCAGTCGCCGTCCGTCATGCTGCGAAAGGAACTGGCGCGGCGCGACTGGAAAGTGTCGATCGTCGCGCAGGCGAGCGAGCTGCGCGACACGTCCGGTGAAATCACCTGCGGCATCCTCGACCTGAGCGGCGGCCATGCCGACGCGATCGGCAGCATCGCGTCGACCTGCGCGTCGATGCGCGACGTCGTCTGGGTCGCACTCGTCGACGTCGGCCAGACGGCTTCGCCGAACGTGCGCGCGCTGTTGCGCGACTATTGCTTCGATTACGTCACGTTGCCCGCATCGCATCAGCGAATCGCCGATACGGTCGGCCATGCGTACGGCATGGAGTGCCTGTTCGCGCGCGATCGAGAACGGCTCGAATCGGAAGAGAAAGGCATCGTCGGCACCTGCAGCGCGATGCTGCGGCTGTTCGATACGGTGCGGCGCTTCGCGCGCACGGACGCACCGGTGTTCGTATTCGGCGAAACGGGGACCGGCAAGGAGCTGACGGCCGTCGCGATCCATCGTCATTCGGAGCGCCGCAACGGTCCGTTCGTCGCGGTCAATTGCGGCGCCATTCCGCCCCATCTGCTGCAATCCGAGCTGTTCGGTTATGAGCGCGGCGCATTTACCGGCGCGAACGCGCGCAAGATCGGCTATGTCGAAGCGGCGAACGGTGGCACGCTGCTGCTCGACGAGATCGGCGACCTGCCGCACGAGAGCCAGGCGAGCCTGCTGCGTTTTCTGCAGGAACGCGCGATCCATCGCCTGGGCGGCAGCGATCCGGTGCCGGTCGATGTCCGGATCGTGTCGGCGACACACGTCGACCTGCGCGGCGCAATGGAGGAAGGGCGCTTCCGGCCGGACCTGTTCCACCGTCTGTGCGTGATGCGGATCGACCAGCCGCCGCTGCGCGCGCGCGGCAAGGACATCGAACTGCTCGCGCATCACATGCTCGAACGCTTCCGCGGCGACGCGCGCCACCGCGTGCGCGGGTTCTCGACGGACGCGATCACGGCACTCTACAAGCACGACTGGCCGGGCAATGTCCGCGAGCTGATCAATCGCGTGCGCCGCGCGGTCGTGATGACGGAAGGGCGCCTGATTACCGCGCAGGATCTCGAACTCGAATACTGCCTCGATGCCGCGTCACCGTCGGTGGCCGACATCCGCAAGTCGATCGAGCGCGAGGCAATCGAAACGGCGCTGCTGCGCACGCGCGGGCGCGTCGCGGCGTCGGCACGCGAACTCGGCGTGTCGCGCGCGACGCTGTATCGCTGGATGGAGGCATACGGGATCGAGCGGCCGCGCGGCACGGGCTCGTCCGACTGAGATTCGACAGGGGCGCTCGCGGCTTTCAGCCGCCGCGAGCGTTGCGTCAACCGGCCTGCGTGGCGCGCACCGTGCGCGCGGCGTTCACGGCCCGGATTTCCACGGCCGGCGGCACATCCGCCGCGGCCCCATTCTTCCCGATCATTTCAAGCGGAACGAGCGCGACGCGCGCCGGCGTGCCGGGCGCGAGATGGAACCAGTCGTCGTGTGGCACGTAGCCCGGCGCATCGATCTGGACATGCCGCGCGACGTGCCGTGTGTCGATGTCGACGTGCCACGTGTCGCCGGTGCGCGAAACGCACGCCTCCAGCCCGAGTTCGCGGCGCGCCAGCACGGCAGGATGCGTGCGGGACGGGAAATGGAACGCCTGCGACAGCAGCGTGGCGTCGTCGGCGCGCAGCGTTGCGACGACGGTGTCGTGCTCGCAGGGCCCGAAGCGGTACGCGTAGGTCCAGTCGAAGAA